>NZ_JBEZXZ010000073.1:0-38616 GCF_040638275.1 Actinoplanes sp. NPDC026623
CCCCCGGCAACGGTATGACCAGCAGCCGATCGAGGTCGCCGCCCTCGCGGACGCGTGTGTCACCGCGGCCGACGCCACCGGCGACAGCCTCTGGCACCTGGGGACCCGGCAGACGGTCGGCTGGTTCCTCGGCGCCAACGACGCCGGCGTCGAGATGTGGGACCGTGACACCGGCGGCGGTTACGACGGACTGACGCCACACGGACCCAACCTCAACCAGGGCGCCGAGTCCACCCTGGCCCTGATCGCCACGCTGCAGCACGCCCGAAACCTGTCCGAGCCGAATGGCGTCATCCGCCCCGGCGCTCGTTGATTCGTGCTCGGCGACTTCGACGATCCGGACGACGCTGATGCCCTGTCGAGGGGAGGAACCGCTCGACAGGGGACGTCGCCGATTCCCGGAACACCCCGGCCCGAACGCCTGTTCGGCCTGGTGCGCCCGGTTGCCCCGGCCACGGACGGGCCGCTGTACCGACTCGTAACATGATGGTCCGGTTTGCCCCTGGCGCGGGCACGGCAACGGTGTAACGTGGATCATGCCGCGCAGCTCGATCGCGCCGCGCCGGTCGACCAGCCCTTTCGCCGGTCACGCCCTCCGTCTGGACCCAGCGGTTGGCCCTGAGCATTCCCGGGTGCGCTCCCGCAGGGAGCACGACGGCGTTCTTCCCACCGCCCTACTCCACGACTGTCCTTCGAGGCAGACCAGCCCGCCGGCGACGCAGGCCTGCGCCGGGTGCGGCCTCACCTCGCCGGCAAGGCCTGTGTGGTGTCGGCGGTCGGCGATCCGAAGGGCGTAAACCGCCATGACTGCCGCTCCCACCACCCTGACCCGCCTCACCTACGCAGCTAGCCCCTCCGGTCCGCCATCGGCCGACAAGCACCGCACGGCACCGCCGGCCGCCGCCGTCGGTCACCGCGCCGGTCACGGTGTCCTCTCCATCGTCGGCGCCACCGTCGAGCACCTGATACGTCAAGGCGCCGACCTGCCCGGCGGTCACCCCGAGCGGGCGGCGCTACGCGACCGCGCCATCGAGGCGGGCCTACCCCTCTCGCGCCACCTGGCCGGCAGATACCGTGAGCGCGGCGAACCCCTCGACGACCTTTACCAGGTCGCCGCCATCGGTTTGATCAAGGCGGTCGACGGATACGATCCCAGCCGGCCCGTGCCGTTCATCGCCTACGCCGTACCCACGATCGTCGGCGCGCTCAAACGCCACTTCCGCGACACCACCTGGCGCATCCGGGTGCCCCGAAGCGTCCAGGAACTCGCCCTCACCCTCACCCCCACCAGCGCCGCACTCGCCCAAAAGCTGTGCCGATCACCGACACGCGCCGAACTCGCCGCGCACCTCGGCACCACCGAACACGACATCGCCGCCGCGTCGAACGCCTGGCGCGCCCACACTCCATTCTCACTCGACGCCTCCGACGCCAACGGCGACCGGGCACAGACGGCACTGCTGGACACCCTCGGTGTCCGCGACACACGATTCGACGCCGTCAACGACCTGCACGCCTGGCAACGCCTCCTGGCCGGCCTACCCCTGCGCGAGCGCCGCATCATCGCCATGCGCTTCGGCGACCAGCTGACCCAAGCCGAGATCGCCGCCCAGATCGGCGTGTCCCAGATGCAGATCTCGCGGCTGCTGATGCGCACCCTGACGACGCTGCGCACCGGCATCCGCAGCGGGCAGCCCGCACGCTCCACCCCGCGCATACCCACCCAGGTCACCACCCGCCGACCCTGAACCACGAACACCGCGCCGCCGGCCGCGGTCCGCTCGGTGGGTACACGACGGCGGCGACGAAGGCCTGCCGTGCCGGTACGTCGATTGTGGACAGCTCCTGCCGGGCGGGCAGGAACAGGGCTGCGATGCCGAAGGTGAGAGGCGCCCCGACGCAGAGCAGCAGGAGGTTGGCGATCGCGCCCCGATGCGACGAGATCGCCCCCTGTTGAACCCGACCGGGGTCAGGTGCTCGGACGACCCTGGCTATCCCACGACGCGGAAGGCGATCGAAGACGACTGCCCGGTGGTGCCGTCCGACTGACTGCCCACCGCCCACTCCGTGGTGGCGTCCGCGGCCGTGATCGCACTGAGCGACGGGATGCCGGCGCCGCCGTTCACGGTCACCGGCGTGACGGACCAGGTCGTTCCGTTCCAGTGCGCCAGCGCGGGCGTACCCGTGGAGTCGGCCGCGGCTCCCGCCACCCAAACGTCGGTGGCGGAGCGCGCGGTCACTCCGCGCAGGTTGACCAGCGGCGGCGCCGCGACGGTGTTCCACGAGGTGCCGTTCCAGCGGACGACGAACGCCGCGCCGCTGGTTCCCACGCCGACCGCCCAGGCGTCCGTCGCCGACAGCGCCGCGACGTCGTACAGGAACGTGCTGCCGTTGTCGGGACTCGGCACCTGGGCCCAGGCCGTGCCGTCCCAGTGCAGGATCGTCGACTGCCGGACCCGGTTGCCGTACGGGAGGTTCAGCGAGTACCCGACGGCCCAGACGTCCGTGCTCGTGACGCCGTCCACCGCGGTCAGGAAATTGGTACGGGTGCCCGCGCTGGGCGTCGGCACGGCGCTCCACGCGGTGCCGTTGTAGTGCATCGCCAGCGTCTTGCGGAACGTCGAGTTGCTGGAGGCCGTCTGTCCGACCGCCCACGCGTCGCTCGCCGAGAACGCCTTTACGGCGGAGAACTCGGTGTCGGTGCCGGCCGGCTTCGGAACGGCCTGCCGGCTCCACGCCGTGCCGTTCCAGCGCAGGGCGACGGCCGACTTCACCGCGCCGGCGGCCGTCGAGTTGCCGACGGCCACCGCGGAGCTCGCCGACGTCGCGTCGACCCCGCTCAGATCGGCCCAGTTGTTCGGGTCGCCGCCCTGCAGGTCCGGGCTTGGAAACGTGCTCCAGCGCGTACCGTTGAAGCGCTGGATCATCCCGTTGCCGTTGCCGCCGACGGCCCAGCCGTCGAACGGCGAGACGGCGTCCACGCCGAGGAACCCGCCGAAGAAGCCGGTCGATGCCACCGGGACCTGGGTCACGGTGGCGGCCCAGGCGGGACCGCCGGTTGCGAACACCACCCCGAGGGCCACCGCCGGGCCGGCCACACTCACAAGCGCCTTTCTCATGTCTCCCCCTCAACTTCCGTTGTCACGCATCGACAGCGTGTGGTCGGTGAACGAGCCGATGTCGCTCGAGTAGTCCGTGCGGGTTCCGGCGGCGAACACGGTGGGTCCGCCGGTCGCGGCGACGGATAGAGCTGACCTCCGAACTGCTGTTGCGGCACGCTCTCGATGGCGAACGCGGTGCCGTTCCAGCGCTGGACCAGCGGTTGAATCTGGCCGCCGGCGGACGCCACCGGCTCGTGGTAGCCGTTCTTGGATCCGACCGCCCACACGTCGTTCGCGGACAGGGCCGCGACCGAGTGCAGGAACGTGCCGGTACCCGACTCCGGCATCTCGGCCGGCGTCCAGCTGGTGCCGTTGTAGTGGAGCGCGAAGGGGTGCCCGAGGACGCCGTTCTCGCCGCTGTCGGTGTAGTAGCCGACCGCCCAGACGTCGTTGGGGGCGCTGCCGGCGATGCCTTCGAGGGAGTTGCCGGACGTGCCGGGACCGGGCACGGCGACCTGGGTCCAGGTGCTGCCGCTCCAGTGCAGCATCAGCGCCTCGCCGTGGAAGTTCGTGTCGTAGTACCAGCCGACCGACCAGGCTTCGCCGGTGGAGAACGCCTTCACCCCGTACAGCTGGCGGACGTTCGTGCCGGGCTGTGGGGTCGCGATGACCGACCACGAGCTGCCGTTCCACCTCATCGCCAGGGTGTTACGCGGCAGGCCGTTGACGCCGGAGTCCCCGTTGGCGTAGCCGACCGCCCAGGCGTTCGTGGCGGAGGTGGCGTCGACGTCGCGCAGCTCGTTGTGGTAACGCGTTGCGTTCGGGCTGGTCACGGTGGACCAGGCGGTGCCGTTCCAGCGCTCGACGAGCGTACGGGGAGCGGCGAGATTCGCGTCGTACCAGCTGCCGACCGCCCACGCCGAGGACGGTGACAGCGCGGCGCTGCCGTACAGCTCGTTCGCGATCGCGCCACGGTTCGGTGTGCTCAGTACGGCCCAGGACGTGGCCGCCTGAGCCGGTGCGGCGGCGGCCGCGAGCGCTACGGCCGCGCCAACGGCGATGCCGACCCGGTATCTCTGTCCGGACATGCCGACTCCTATTGCTTCGGTAGGTGGTAGACCCACATGGTCGGGCGTCCACCGACGGCGGGCCCGGCCACGTAGAGGCGGCCGTCGAGAACGACCGGCGTGGTCATCGGCGACTCGAACGGCTGGGTGACGGTGAAGAAGAGCGGTGCGCACGAGATTTCGCCGCAGCCACGCGCATCGAAGCCGCCGATCGCCCCGCCGAACTGGGTGTAGTAGACGACTCCACCGGCGACGGACGGGGACGCCGACGTGCCGGAGGTGGTGCCCAGCCCGCCGAACCAGAGGAAGCCGCACACCGGCCGGCCGCAGCCGTTGGCGTCGAACGCCCACAGGAAGCCCACCGCGCTGCCGTAGAGGATTCCGCCGGCGACGGTCAGGTTGGATTGGATGGATTCGAAATCGGCCGGGTGGTAGATCCACAGCGGCTTGCAGTCCAGGTTCCGGGTGGCTGCGCAGTCACCGGAGGAATACGCGTAGATCGTGCTCGTGTGCCCGTCCGGGCTCTGGAAGTCGACGCCGGCGAAGTACACCTTGTCCCCGTTCACCGTCGGCCCGACGTCCTGAATGAGCCCGGAGCCGGTGTCCGACCCGGCGACCGGCACGCTCGCCCAGACCGGCGGGCAGGTGGGCTGCCCGCACCCGGCGGCGCGGAAGGCGACCAACCGATCGGAGGAGGTCGCGTAGACCAGCCCGTTCGCCACCGCCGGGGCGCCCTGGCCGGATGTCTTGAGGTTGCCGGTCCAGAGCGGCGCACAGCTGAGGCGGCCACAACCCTTGTCCGCGAAGGCGAGCAGCCGGCCGTCGTTGGAGACGATGTAGAGCACGCCGTCCGCGACGGTCGGCGACGAGTCGGTGTTCGGCACCGGCGCTGTCCACACCGGCTTGCACGACGCCCGGCCGCACCCGGCGGCCCTGAACGCGTAGAGGGTGCCGATCCCGTTCTCGGCGTTCCCGGCCGAGGAGACGAAGACCAGGCCGTTCGCCACCGCCGGGGTGGTGAACGCTCCGTTGCTCAGCTGCGCGGTCCACAGCGGGTCGCACTGCGCGGATCCGCAGCCGGTGGCCGGCCAGGCGACCAGCACACCCTGATCCGTGCCGACGTAGGCGACCCCGCCGACGATCGCCGGCGACGACCGGGAGATGCCGCCGAACGTCGAACTCGGCGGCCCGGCCGCGACGTATTCGAGATCGAGCCCACCGACCGTGTCCCGGGTGATCGTGTTCTCGTCCGGGTTGAACCCGCTCAGCCCTGCGTCGTGCCCGAACTGCGGCCACGCCGGCGCGGCGGCCATCGCCGGTCCGGGTGCGGCGACGATCGCCGCAACCAGGGCGATCACCACCGACAGGAATACTCGCGTCCTCATCGGCTCCTCCACTTCGTACTCGTCCGGTGACCGGTCGGACCGAGACGGCGAATGTGCCGATCGGATCACCGTTGATCGCGATCGCTGTGACGGCGGTCGCGGTAAACCCGGCCGGCGGCGACGTACTGAGCGCCAGGATGGTCACCGTCGACTACCCGACGATGCCAACGAGGACTGAAACGGAACTGACGCGGCGCTGAAACCCGGACGACCCGGCCGGTGACGTTGGCGGCCCGTTCTTCGTCGTCGAGCTGCGAAGCCCGGGCATCGGCTTCAGCCGACATCGAGGAACTAGCAGATGATCCGGCCATGGCCGCCGGGCGGCGCCCATGAGATCCACATGCGACCTGGCGGTCCGCTGGGAGGGCACGAACCCGGTCGGCCTCGGCGGCGTGGCCGACATCCCGCACAACACGGCCAATGCCATCAACGCGGCCCGTCAGATCGTCGGCACCGCGGACCCGCTGTGCCCGCCCTGCCCGGCGCCCCGTGCGTGGCTCTGGCAGGCCGGCACATTCACCCTGCTCGACGACCTCATCCCGGCCGGTCCGGCTGAGCCTGCAACAGGCCAACGGCGTCAACGACCTCGGCCAGATCGTCGGCGCCGGCCTTCACAACGGACATAACTGATGACGATGAGCACGAAGGTGACGCTGCGGCTGTCCCCGGCCGTCAGCAGCCAGCCCAGGAGAACCAGCAGCGTCAGATCCAGGGTCGGCATCGCCACCGCGGAAATGCGGCCGAGCAGTTCCAGATTTGCAGCGGCGAGCGGCCCGATCAGGAATACCCAGGCCGGAAGGGCGAAGGCGCCGGCGACGATCAGGGCGTCGACCAGGCTGCCAAGGTCTCGCCCAGGCGTACGCCGTCGGACCATGAGCACCATGCCAGTGATCTGCGACAGGTATCCCAACAAGTAGATCGCCTCCGCCGGCGAGCCGAGGCGGTCGTCGCCGTCGGCGGCCTGCACGACATGCGCCAGGTCGCCGACGGCGAACGCCAGGAGGCCGCCGGTGAGTAGCCACCAGGGCGCCGCGGCCCCGGGGCGGTTACGCCGGATCCGGCGCGGTTCCATATCAGCCGGACGGACTCCTCGACCGCGAGCGGAAGCCCGCCGGTCCGGTCGTGCAGGATGGCCGCGCACTCGTCGGAAACCCGTTCTCCACCCAGCATCGAGGTCATCATCGCGGCAGTACCGGGGACATCCAACGGTTCCAACGACAGCCGCAGCCGCGCCGCGCCCGCCGGTTGCCGCGACGACAGCCGCAGCAGCAGAGAGTCCGGCGCGACCTCCTCCTGGCGGTAGCTCACCAGCAGACTGACCTGTTGTCGCTGACGTGATGCCAGAACAGCAGAAACTCCAGGGTGGCCTCATCCGCCCAGTGCACGTCCTCGACCGCGAGCAGCCCGATCTCGAGCCGCTTGAGGACCGGGCACCCTTCGCGGCGATCCATAGCTGGTCGATGTCAGCCAGGCCCGAGCGCCGACTGCATGCGCGAACGTATCGACGTAGCATCATCGGCCAAAGAGGGTTCCGTGGATGGCGGCCCCGTTCGCGCGCTCACAAGAACATTCGTCCGCCGCATTGCCTCGTCCGCGCCCGGTTCTCCCCGGCCTTCTCGAAGAAGGCCTATTTCCGTACGAGGGCGGCCCGCGCGGCGGCTGGCAGGGCCGGGTCGGTGCTCGCATCCAGAGCCATGTCGGGGAACCGGTTCCGCGGTGTCGTGGCGTAGCGATGGAGGGCGCTGATCTCCCGCGCTTGCGGCGGGAGGCCCAGCGCCAGGGATTGCGCTGGCCTAACGCACCGAGGCCCGCCCCTCGAGGAGACGGATAACGCCTGCAAACGTGCAGGTGCCGCATCCGTACAGGGGCAGGCCCGGCTCAAGTTCGCCGCGGTCATCCATCCACCACCCCGTCCCGCTCCCGGCTGACCCCTTGATGGGGTTGTCCTCACTGTCATCATCGGCCGCAGGCGCCAGGTTCTGAGGAAAACACCTCCGTCTTTCGCACACCCCCGCGCCTCCGGCGGCGGGCCGGCCGGCCGGCCCGCCGTTCGGTTCCGCGTCCGGAGCCGCAACCGCGGATCCGTGAGCCCCGCTACCTCGACGAACGCCCCGCCGAGGTCGAAGGCCGGGCCGTCTCCGGCCACTGGGAGGCAGACCTCGTCGTCGGCAAGAACGGAAAGACCGCCGTCGCCACGCTGGTCGAACACACCTCACGGTTTGGATCCTGGTCCCGCTGACCGGCCGTGACCCGCTGACAGTGACCGACACGGTGATCGCCGCGGTGATCGCCGCGACCGACGGCCTACCCGCGTCCATTCGCAGATCGCTGATCTGGGACTGCGGCACGGAGATGGCCCGCCACGCCGCCGTCAACCGCGACCGGGCTACCGGTCTTCGTCGCCCACCCGCATTCACCCTGGCAGCGCGGCAGCAACGAGAACCTGAACGGGATCGTCCGCGAGTTATTCCCGAGAGGCGTCCCGATCACCTTGGATCCGGTCTATCTCGCGATGAACGCCGCGGAGATCAACGACCGACCCCGTAAGATCTTCGATTGGAAGAAGCCCTCCGAGACATCCGCCGAACTTGTCGAGGCAAATACTTCCACCGACTGAATCTGCCGGCGTCTGCCACGACGCCGGAGGATTGGGGAGCAACCATGAACGTCACCGTTATCGGTTCCGGCAACGGAGGCATGGCAGTCGCCTTCGACTGCGCCCAGCAAGGCCACCGGGTCTCGCTGTACTCCCGAGCCGCACACGCTCACGAAAACATCGAGGCAGTCCGGGCAAAGGGCGGCATCACCAGCCAGGGACGGCTGGAGGGCTTCGCCCCGGTCGCGTACTCCGTCCGGTACGGACATCGAAACCGCCATGGAGGGCGCCGAGATCGTCTTCCTGGTCGGGCCCGCGTTCGCCACCGAGCCCTTGGGCCGCGACCTCGCACCTCACCTGCGTACCGGGATGACCGTGGTGATCTGTCCCGGCTCCTGCGGCGGCGCCCTCGCCTTCAAGCGAGCCGCGGGTTTGGCGGTGCAGGACGACAGCGTCATCGTCGGGGAGACCAGCACCCTCCCGTACGCGTGCCGGGCCGACGGCCAGGGCAATGTCCACGTATTCCACAGGTTCGACACGGGCCTCTTCGCCTCGGCCGTTCCTCGGTCCGGCAACGGCAGGCTGCTGGAGGTCCTCAGGCAGGTCTATCCCTCGACCATCGAGGCGGCCACGGTCTTCCAGACGTCTCTGCAGAACGGCAACCCTGTCATCCACCCCGCGGTGACGCTCATGAACGCCGGCCTGCTGGAGCGGACCGGTGGCGACTTCCTCTTCTACGAGGAGGGTGTCACCCCAGCTGCGGGCCGTCTGATGGAGGCTGTCGACACCGAGCGTCTCGCCATCGCGACGGCGCTCGGCGTGACGATCCTGTCCGAGCCGGACATCGGTGTGGAGCAGGGCTACATGACCGAGAGTAACTACACCACCGGGTACTCCCGCGCACCCGGCTTCCGCGGCATCAAGGCACCGACCCGCATCGACTCGCGGTACCTCACCGAAGACGTCGGCTACACCCTGGTCTTCTTCACCGACCTGGCACGCCGACTCGCAGTACCCACCCCGACGATGGACGCGATCATCGAGATCACCTCTGTCGTCCTCGCACGCGACCTGCGTGCCGAAGGAGCCCGCACGATGAGTTCTTTGGGACTCGACAACCTGACCGCCGAGCAGCTACTGAACCTTTGAGGACAGGCGCCAAGGCCTCATCCCTGGCCGGGTTTCAGGGGGTTTCTATTGGCGACACAGCCGCCGGTTTGATCACTACGGGCCAGTGGGCGGGTGCTGTCGCTAAGCTTCGCGTTTAACGTCCTGTTGGTGATCAGTCGCTCTGTTGGGGGACTGGCAGGGTGCGGCCACCTGCTCACTCTCTGAGGAGGAGGCGAATCTTCTCGGGGAGGATCAGGTGGCAGATCCGGTTACTGGGATCAATCCCCGCCCGCAGCCAGACCCGCGCCCGTTGAGGTGCGGTGGACATCTATGGTCCCTGTATGTCGATCACCGACCGGGACTTGGTCATCGAAGCGGTGCAAGCCGGCGCCGCAATTGTGCGCTCGCACTACGGATCCTCGTTGACGCGCTTTGCGAAGTTTGCCGGTGACTTCGCCACCACGGCCGACATCGAGGCCGAGAAGGCCATCACCGATGTCTTGCGGACCGCACGGCCGAACGATCGGGTGCTGGGTGAGGAAGGCGGACACACCGGCAACGGCGACAGCGATCGCTTGTGGCTGGTCGACCCGTTGTGCGGAACGTTGAATTTCGCCGTGCGGAACATGCTGGCTTCAGTGAACGTCGCGCTGCGAGCCGATGGGCAGGTCACCGTGGCCGGCTCTGCCGACCCGTTCTCCGACGAGGTGTTCTGGACTGACAGTGCCGCTGCGTACGTGCGTCACGGTGGGGTGGACCAGCGGCTTGCCCCGTCGGCCGAGTCAAGGCTGGTCGATGTGAATCTCGACCCACCATTTCCCAATCACGAGGTCTTCTCGGCGGCCCGGATGCTCGTTGACGAAGAATTCATCGCTCAGTTCCGGCCCCGCGTCGTCTCCACCACCCTGGCCGTGGCTTGGGTCGCCGCTGGACGCCGCGCCGCCTACGTCACTGATGGCCACCTGCGCGACAGCGTTCACTTCGCCGCGGGAATTGCCCTCTGCCAGGCCGCCGGTTGCGTCGTCACCGGGATCGACGGCCAACCGGTCCATACCAGAGCGGGAGGTCTCATTGTGGCCGCCGACGAGAAGACGCATGCCTCGCTGCTGAACCTCGTCGCGCACCAGCGCCCACGAAAGGGCTGACTCGGTATCCGTTCCTCGGCCAGTTCAGGATGTCGGGCGGCCCGGCAGGGCGACCACAGGCTGTGACGGCTTACAGCTTGGCCAGCGCGCACGGACAACGGCAAAAGAGTGTTTACTCAACGATCTTCCAGCCAGCGGTCAGCTCGGATCATCAACGACAGGGAGCGTTCATCTGCGGGGCTGCGGACGGTGGCCTTCTCGGCCGGCCGAAGCGTCCGCCCCAGCTTCCCAGGCCACGTGGTCGGGGTCGCTGAGACCGTTGGGAATCTGGTCGAGGACAGCCGGGTGTCTCGTCCCGGCGCCGCGCATCACCCACGGCCTGATGTATGCGCCCACATCGCACGGGCGCTTGAAGAGCACCACCTCACGCCGCCCACACCAATGCCGCCAACCGTTTCATGTCAATTCACTGCGCGGCGGTTCGTCCGCCTTGGCGAGCAGAATCTCTCCGACGGCGGTGAAAACCTCGTCCGCCAAGCCCATTGCCTGCAAGCCCGAGAGGCGGACTGCCAGAGAGTGTGCCGACGTGGCGCAGTCCAACACCCGTGTCTTCTGGCGGTACTCGATCTGTGCTCGGTCCAGCATGGTGAAGAGCCGCTCGGCCACGTCGTTGCGGCGCAGCCGGGGACAGCCGCCGAGGTCGATCCGTAAGGCGGCGGTGGCGGGTACGTCCTCGACGGTGACGGAGGTCCGGGTGCCCTCGCGGTCGATCCGCGCCAGGGTTGGTGCGCCGTCTGCGGTGGCCACCGGATCGACGATCGCGTCGAGCGCCGGGAAGGTGACCGTCCAGCGGCGGGTGGCGGGCACGGCGTCCACCCCGCCGTGAGCGGGACCGATCACGACTGCGCCGCTGTCCTGGTCATAGGTGATGCGGGTGCGCCCGAGGGGACCGGTTGCGGTGTCGTCGTCCTCGAGGAGTTCGAAGTCACCGTCGGCGCCGACGACGACGAGCAGCTCCAGATGGGCCGGATTGACGAGCTCGTTGCCCGGGAAGGCGCGGCCGTCCATCGGGACGATGGCGCCGCCGGCGGCGAGGACGGGAATAGTGGTGAGGTCACGGTGCAGGTACATCGTGCGGCCGCCGTCGTAGACCATGTCGGTGAGCACGTCGACCCAGGTGCCCTCGGGCAACCATGCCTTGACCCTCGCCAGGCCGGTGCGGAGGTCGGCCGGTTCGGTGATCGCCGCCACCACGAGCTCGGTGCCGAACTGGTACTGGTTCGGGACTTGGTAGGCCTCGTCCGCCTTGGGTGAGTGGTAGTACATGGGCAGCACCAGGGGAAGCCCGTCGGTCGCGGCGCGATGGTTCATCGTATGCAGATAGGGCACGAGACGGTGTCGCAGACGCAGGAACGAGGTCATTACTTCCTGGGCGGGGGCGGGAAAGGCCCACGGCTCCTTGGTGACGAAGGGGTTCTTCCCGGAGTGCAGTCGCATGATCGGGGAGAAGGTGCCGAGCTGCATCCACCGGGTGGCGAGTTCGTCGTCACGGGCGCCGAAGAAGTGCCCGCCGATGTCGTGGCTCCACCAGCCGTACCCGATGTTGGCGGCCGTCGCGGTGAAATGCGGCTGGAACGCCAGCGAGGCCCAGGAGATGACGGTGTCGCCGGAGAAGCCGACGGGGTAGCGGTGGCTTCCCGGGCCGGCGTACCGCGAGAAGGTCAGTGCCCGCCGTCCGTCCCGCCCGTTGTCCAGGTAGTGGAAGTGATTGAGCATCCACAGCGGGTCGATGCCGCGGACCCGGGAGTACGGGCCGGACTGCCAGTCCAGCCACCAGAAGTCGACGCCGCCGGCCTCGAGGCGCCGGTGCAGGACCTCGAAATAGGCCGCGAGGAATCCCCGGTCGGTGACGTCGAACGCGATGGGCTCCGCGAGTGCCGGGTCGCGGCCGAGGGCGGCTGTCATCGCCGGGTAGGCCTCCTCGAACGAGCGGACCCCGTCGGCCGGGTGGACGTTGAGGGTCACGCGCAAGCCGCTCTCATGCAGCTCGTCCAGGAACTTCTCCGGGTCGGGAAACAGGTCCCGGTTCCAGGTATAGCCGGTCCAGCCGCTGCCGTGCGCCGGGTCGACGTCGACCAGATGCCAGTCCATGTCCACCACGCCGACCGACAGCGGGATGCCCTCGCTGCGGAATCGGGCGATGAGCGCCAAGTAGGACTCGGCAGTGTATTGGTGGTGCCGGCTCCACCAGTTGCCCAAGGCGAATCGTGGCAGCACGGGCGTGCGACCCGAGACGGCATAGAAGGCCGCAAGGGCGGCTGCGTAGTCGTGGCCGTACGCGAACACGTACAGGTCGGTCCGGTTGATGTTGTCGGCCGTGACCCACCCGTTGTCGTCGAAGAGGAACGAGTGCGAGTCGTCGACAACAGCGAAGCCCTTGCGGGACACCACGCCGGGCTCGAGCGGGACCGGTCCATCGGCCTCGTCCAGAGTCCGGGCTGTGCCGCCGAGGTCCCGGGCTTCCTGCCCGTAGCGCCAGACGGAGTGGTAGGCACTGACACCGCCCTGGACGGCCAGGCTCAGCCCGCTGGTGGTGAACGGGCCCTGGTCGTAGGTGAGTCGGAAGCGGGACGTCACGATCTCCAGGTGCCCGCCGGCCTCCAGTACGCGGAAGTCCGGGACCGGCAGGTGCCGGTTGACGGCGAAGGTGGAGGCACGGTCCTCGAAGACGCCGTTGTCGGCGTATTCCAGCCGTACCAGGCCGTCGGTGAGCACGGTGATGCGGTACCGCTCACCAGTGACCACCGATGCGGGGTCGGCTACCGGGCGGGACTGCAGCTGGTAGGGAAAATTCACGACTCACCCCTTGACGGCGGCACTGGCCGCCCCTGCGACGAAACGCTTCTGGAAGATCACGTAGACGATGACGACGGGGATGATCGACACCGTTGTCGCCGCGAACAGGCCGCCGTAGTCGGTGCTGTATTGCCCGCTGAAGGTGGTCAGGCCGACCGCGAGTACCTGTTTGGACGGTGTGGTGAGCATGAGGTACGGCCACAGGTAGTCCTCCCAGACCCAGAGGAACTGGAAGATGGCCAGTGCCGAGATGGCGTTGACACTCAACGGGGCGACGATGCGGTGGAAGATGTACAGCTCCGAGGCGCCGTCGATCCGGGCGGCCTCCAGAATCTCGTCCGGCACGTTGTTCATGCTCTGGCGCATCATGAAGATGCCGAACGAGCTGATCGCGGCCGGAATGATGATCGACGCGTAGCTGTCCTGCAGCCCGGCGTCGGTGAACATCGTGTAGCGGGGGATCAGGACGACCGCCCACGGGATCATCATGGTCGACAGGACCAGCGCGAACAGCGGGCCGCGCCCCCGGAAACGGTACTTCCCGAAGACGTATCCACCGAGCAGGCTGCTGTAGACGGCGATCGCGGTGATCGCCACCGAGAGCAGCAGCGAGTTGCCGAACAGCCGTACCACGTCGAAGTGCTCCTGGATCGACCGGTAATTGTCGAGCGTCCAGACGCGCGGCAGCAGGTGCTGATCGACGGCGGAGATCTCGTCGGCGTACTTGAAGCTCGACATCAGCATCCACACGAAAGGGAAGATCGTCACGGCGGCGACGGCCAGCAACCCGACGTGCAGGCAGACGGAGGTGACCCGGCGACTCATCGGTGCGCCTCCTTTCCGCGCCACGGGGCGCTCTGCGCCCGGAACGACAGCATGGTCAGCAACGCGGTGCCGATGAAGAGCACGAACGCGGCCGCCGACGCGTACCCGAAGTCGTACTTGACGAACGCCTGCTGATAGATGAGATACGAGATCAGGCTGGTCGAGTCGCCCGGACCGCCGGCGGTCAGGACGAAGACCTGGACGAACGCCTGCAGGTACCCGATCATCGAGGTCACGACGACGAACAGGGTCGTCGGGCGCAGCATCGGCCAGATCACCCGGCGGAACCGCGGCCAGGCGCCGGCGCCGTCCACCTCGGCCGCCTCGAGCACATCCGCGCTCAGGGAGTACAGGCCGGCGAGGTAGAGGATGACCGCGAACCCGAAATCCTTCCAGATTGTCATCACCATCACGGCCGGCAGCGCGAAGCGGCTGTCGTAGAGCCAGTTGACGTCGAATCCGAAGATCGAGTTGACCGCACCGAACTGCGGGTTGTACATCAGCCGCCAGACGTACGCCACGGCGACGATCGGGGTGACGGTGGGCAGGTAGAACAGCGTGCGGAACAGGGTCTTGGCGCGGGTCAGCCGGGAGTAGATGGCGTAGGCGAGGGCCATCCCGAGCACGACCCGGCCGATGATCGCGCCTGCCATGAAGACGACGGTGTTCACCGTCGAGGTCCAGAACACCGGATCGGCGAACAGCCGGTGGTAGTTCGCCAGGCCGACCCAGCGGTAGGTGCCGTTGAGCGGGTTCCAGTCGTGCAGGCTACCCAGCAGCGCGGCCAGGATCGGCCAGGCCACCAAGGCGAGGATCGCCACGATGATCGTCGTGACGACGACCAGGCGCAACGGACGCTCCCCGCTGGCGGCCGGGGTGCGGCGCCGGCGTCCCGGCGTGCGGCAGGGCGGCGCCACAGCGGGCGTGGATTCAGTGGTGGTCATCAGAGCCCGGGCCGGACGCCCGGCGCCGCGCAGAACGCGGGCCGGCCGTCCGGCCACCTCCTCTCGGGGACCGGCCTCAGTTCGAGGGCGCGTACGCGGCGTACAGATGCTCGGCGGACGTGAAGTTCTTGCCCGCCAGATCAGTGGTGATCTTCTGCTGCGCCGCGGTCAGCGCCTTGGCCGGATCGACCTTGTTGTAGAGGATGTCCTGCCACATCTTCGTGAAGTTGTCCTCGAAGGTGGACGGCACGGCGCCCGGCCAGATGTAGCGCGTGATGTCGCCGTAGGCCTGCAGCGCGGGGTCGGCCTTGATGTCGGGGTCGTCGGCCAGCGGCTTGTACGCCGGGAAGACACCGAGACTCAGATTGAGCGCCTTCATGTCGGCGGAGTCGGTGAGGTAGAACCTCAGGAAGTCCTGGGCGGCCTTCTGCTGTTCGGCCGAAGCGTTCTTGTTGATCCCCAGGGTCGACTCGCCGTTGTAGCGGTCGAAGGCGTACGGCGTCGTGCCGGCGGTGGGCAGCGGGGTGCGGAAGACGCCAAACTTGATCTTCGGAAAATCCGCACGCAGCGAGCCCTCGTACCAGCCCCAGGCGTAGACCATGGCGCTCTGGCCCTGCCCGAAGCTGGTGGTGGCCTCGGTGCCGAAGTCCTTCGAACCGGTCCCGTCCTCATACATCTGCAGGAAACGCTGGATGACCTGCATGTTCGCGGGGTTGTCGACGGTCGGCGTCTCGCCGTCCGCGGCGAACATGTTCTGCCCCAGCTGGTAGGCCATGCCCGACTGGAAAGCACTCTGCGAGCTGTTGAAGTTGAACCCGGCCTGCTTGAGCTTCGTACCGTCGCGCACGGTGAGCTTCTTGGCCACCTCGCGGAACTGATCCCAGGTGGCCGGGATGTCGGCATCGGTCAGGCCCGCCTTGGTCCACATGTCCTTGTTGTAGTAGATGGCCCCGCTCATCAGCCCCAGGTCGATGTAGTAGACCTTGCCGTCGATCACGTGCGCCTTGGCGTTGGTGTAGTCCGCCGCCAGTTCGTCGATGGGGATGTCATACGGCGCCATGTACTTGATGATGTTCTCGTGCTGGCTGTTGTGGACGTTGAAGATCGCCGGCCCCTTCGGGCCCTGCAGCTGCAGCGGCAGCTTCGTCCAGTAGTCGTCCCACGGCTGGTTGACGACGGTGATGTCCACATTCGGATGGATCTTCTGGTACGCGTCAGCGAACGACTGCATCTGCGGGATGTTTCCCCAGGCCCACCAGTCGAGATGGATCGGTTTCCCGTCGTTGACCAGGGTGTTCGGATCGTACTTCAGATTGACCCCGGCGATCGGCAGCCCCTTGGTGGCCGAGGTGTCCTTCACCCCGTCACCGTCGGAGGACTTGCTGGAGCATGCCGATAGCATCAGGGCGCCGGCGACCAGGACAACAGCTAGCTTGCGCGCGGTCTTCATCGAAACCTCCGCAGGAATTAAGTCATCGTCCCCGCAGCTACTGCTGAAAGGGCGGGATACGCAGGCCCAGGTAATGCCCGAGACCATTCGATCGCGCTCAGGTTTACCGGTATATTACGGCCAAGTTAACCCCGTCTATTGCCCATGTCAAGATGGTTCGATGTCACGGGGTGGGGCACCATCGGCCCGCAGGTGCGCAGCCCCGGCGCAGGGAGGACGAGAGATGCCGACGCTGCAGGACGTCGCCCGCGAGGCAGGGGTCTCGAAGATGACAGTCTCGAACGTGCTGAATGGGCACCGGGACCGGGTCTCCCCCGCTACTATCGCCCGGGTCATGGAGGTCATCGGCCGGCTCGGTTACGTCCCTAACGCCACCGCCCGGTCGCTGAGCGCGCGCCGGTCGAACATCATCGCCCTGGCGTTCCCCGGCCGCGACGTCGACGGGGTCGTGCCGCTGACGAACCCGCACGACTCGCTGTTCCTCAGCGAGGTCGAGTGGCACATCACCCGGGCCGGTCTCTACCTGATGGCGCACTCGGTGACCAGCGTGGAGTCCACCGCCAACAGCCTGCGTTCCTGGAACGTCGACGGGGCTATCTTCCTGGGCACGCGGGCGGACGAGGTCGCCGCGCTGCACACGGCCTACGAGGCACCGATGGTCTTCATCGACAACCACGGCACCTCGCCGCACATCAGCAACGTCGGCATCGAGGACCGGCTCGGCGGACACCTCGCCGGCCGCCGCTTGATCGAAGCCGGGCACCGGCGGATCGGCTTCGTCGGGCCGAGCATCGACGAGCCCGGCGTCGTCCGTGAGCGGCACGCCGGATTCGTCCAGGCGCTGGCCGAGGCCGGGCTGAGCCTACGACCGGAACACGTGGTGCAGTGCAACGCCGGCTTCGACGCGGCCGTCGCGGCAACGCAGCAGGTGCTGTCGGCGCCGCAGCGGCCCACGGCGGTCTTCGCCACTGCGGACATCATCGCCGCGGGTCTGCTCAAGGGCTTCGTCCGGGCCGGATGCCCGGTGCCGGACCAGATGTCGATCATCGGGTTCGACGACCTGGAGGTCGGCCGGCACGTCAGTCCGGAGATCACCACCCTGCATCAGGACATTCCGGGCAAGGCCCGGGCGGCGGTGGAGGTCCTGCTGGCTCAACTCGCCCAATGGCCCGCTGTGCGTTCTGAGCGGCGGGTACTGGGGGTCACCCTCATCGAGCGCGAGTCCGTCGGGCCACCGCCGGCATCAATGCCCTGAGCCCCACCCCGCCCCGGGTCGCACCGGAACGCCGCCACGCGGTCACGGAACCTCCGTGGCCGCATCCGGCCGTGGGCGACCCGCCCGCGAGGCGCTTCCCGCTTTACCGCTAAATGCAATTTTACTGAAAGACCTTCCGTTCATTGCAAGTTGTTGCTACGTTCCGGTCCAATGTGAACGCGGGATTACGTTCTTGACTTCTCAGCAACGCTGCCCCGCTCAGTGGCCCCGCTGCGCCTTCGCTGGCCACCCCCGTCCCCGGCCTCTCCCTGTCCCCATCCCTCAGGAGGTTCCGAATGACAAGATCCGCACGGCGCTTGGCGATCCCCGGCGTCCTGATATTGCTCACGGCGCTCGTCACGGTCGCCCTGGGCCGGCCGCAACAGGCCGAGGCAAAAGCCGACGCGAATCCCGGTCCGCGCGACGTCATCGTGCACCTCTTCGAGTGGCCGTGGGCGTCGATCGCGGCCGAGTGCACTAACGTGCTCGGTCCGAAGGGTTTCGGCGGCGTGCAGGTGTCGCCGCCGCAGGAGCATGTCGTGCTGCCCGGCAACGGATACACGTGGTGGCAGGACTACCAGCCGGTCAGCTACCAGTTGGTGTCCCGGCGCGGCAACCGAGCGGCATTCGCGAGCATGGTGAGCACCTGCCACGCCGCCGGCGTCAAGATCTACGTCGACGCGGTCCTCAACCACATGGCCGGCGGGGGGTCCACCGGCACCGGCAGCGCCGGGTCGACTTACAGCCACTACTCGTACCCGGCGGTCGCGTACGGCAACAACGACTTCCACCACTGCGGCCGCAACGGCAACGACGACATCGCCAACTATTCCGACCAGTGGGAAGTGCAGAACTGCGAGCTGGCCGACCTGTCGGATCTGGCCACGGAGACCTCGTACGTGCGGGGCAAGCTCAGCGCGTACCTAAATGATCTGGTCTCGCTGGGTGTCGACGGTTTCCGGGTGGACGCGGCAAAGCACACGCCGGTGGCCGATCTGCAGGCGATCTACGGCGGCCTGGCCAACAGCCGGTACTTCTTCCAGGAGGTGATCGAGGGCGGCGCGCCCAGCCCGACCGCGTACACCGGGATCGGTGACGTGACCGAGTTCCGCTACGGCGACGTGGTGGGCGCCGCGTTCCAGAACGGCAGCCTGTCAGGGTTGAGCAACCTGCCCAGCCAGATGCTGCTGTCCAGCGGGGACGCGGTGGCGTTCATCGACAATCACGACACGCAGCGCAACGGGCGGGCGCGGCTGACCTACAAGAACGGGGCCACCTACGGGCTGGCCGAGGCGTTCATGCTGGCCTACCCGTACGGGACGCCGTCGGTGATGTCGAGCTTCACGTTCAGCAACGCGGACGCCGGTCCGCCGTCCTCGTCCTCCGGCACGACCAACGCGGTGAACTGCTCGTCGGGCTGGGCTTGCGAGCACCGTTGGCGGACCACCGCGAACATGGTCGCCTTCCACAACGCCTCGTACGGGACGTCGGTCACCAACTGGTGGTCCAACGGTGGGAATCAGATCGCCTTCGGTCGCGGGTCGGCGGCGTATGCGGTCTTCAACCGGGGTGGTGCGGCGCTGAGCCGGACGTTCACGACGTCGCTGCCGGCCGGGACCTACTGCGACGTCGCGCACGGTGATTACAGCGGCGGGACGTGCTCGGGACCGACCTACACAGTCGCGTCCGGTTCGTTCACCGCTACCGTGCCGACCAACCAGATGGTCGCGCTGCACGTGAACGCCCGCACCTCGACCACGACGCCGACCAGCGGGCCGACCACCCCGCCGAGCTCATGCTCGACGGTCGCGGTGACGTTCGCCGCCACCGTGTCGACGGTGACGGGCGAGAACGTCTACGTGCTCGGCAACCGTGCGGAGCTGAGCAACTGGAGCACGAGCGGCGGGGTCGCGCTGTCGTCGGCCACTTACCCGGTCTGGCGCGGCACGGTGAGCCTGCCCGCCAATACCGCCATCGAGTACAAGTACGTCAAGAAGAACGGCTCGGCGGTGACGTGGGAGACCGGCGCCAATCGCACGCTCAACACCGGAAGTACCTGCACGTTGACGGTCAACGACACGTGGCACGCATAGCCGCCGGATTACTCATGAATCTACCTTGATGAATCAGCCTAAACGTCGACATGAGTCAGCCACGTGGTGGTGTCGTGTGTTGACTGTCGACAGGAGCGAGTGCGGCGGCCGGGACGGCATCTGCCGTCCCGGCCGTCCACATCGCCGGGACCACACACGAACCGAGGCCGGCCGGCAGCGGGAACCGGCGAACCGGTCGCGTTGCCGTACCTGGTCTGGGCGCGGCGCGGCGGCAGTCGCCGAGGTCCGGTAGTGAGCCGCGGCGACCCCGCCGGCTTCCGCCCGGAAGGTGCCATCCGACGAAGAGCGCCGACTGATCGGAGGCTCAAGGTGCGTACGGCCGAGTGGGAATGCGATCAGGCCCGCCGGCGGTCGCGCGCGCACATCGTGCGCAGCGTCGCGGCGGTGAGCCTGCCGCATGCATTCGCGGCGACGGATGGCACGACCATGGCATCGATAACCGCCTTGACGCTGACAGGCGGTCGGGGCTACCGTAGCTCGATATATCGGTAAACCTGTCCGGGGAAGAATGCTTATCAGGCATTCCTGTCGGGCCGTTGATTCCGCCCTTCAGCAGCAGTTGTGGGGATGGCTCACTTCCCGCGGAAGTTCAGTGCCCAGCACCCGCCGATCAACAGGAACAATTGGCAGAGTCTCGGCTGATTCAAGACGTCCATAAATACCTGACGTCCTCGTCTGAAACGTATCTCTCGGAGCGGACGGAGCGGACGATCGCCGCAGGCGGCCGTGGCCGTTCTGCGCGAGCAAGGAGGCTGTTGATGCGCGGGTTCCGGCGAAACGTGTTGGCAATGGTGTGCGGTGCGATCATGATCGTCGCCACCTCCACCGCGATGAGCCCTGTCGCGGCAAGCCAGTCGGCCGCTGCGGCTGACGCCCCGTGTGTGGCCAATCCCTTCGGGAGCCGTCCCCTCTATCTGAAGGGCGGGTTCAACGGCTGGTCGGCCGACCCCGGTTTCCAGTTCGTTTACAACTGCAACCGCTTCGAGCTGCTGGTAGACGTCAGCGGGACGAGTGACTTCAAGATCGCGGACGCGAGCTGGTCGGCCGATGCCGACTTCGGCGGCGGCGCCGCCGGCGGCCAGGTCGTTGCCGGTGCCCCGCTTCCACTGGCGCTGGGCGGCTCGAACCTGACGTTTGCGTTCGACGGCGTCCAACAGGTAGTCCTCGACATATCGCAATCCAGCACAACGCCGACGTTGACGATCACCCGGTGCCCGCAGAATCCACTCGGCGATGCCCTGCTCGGCCTCAGCGGTGACTTCAACGGGTTCAACCCGGCCCCCGCGGACTACTTCCTGTACGACTGCGACGGCTACTACCTGAACGTTGACCTTCAGGGCCTACACGAGTTCAAGATTCTCGACCCCCTTGGCGCGCCGGAGACACACCTCGGCGCGGCCGACAGCAGCCACGACGTCGTAACTTTGAATCAGCCTTTCCCGCTTTCCTCTGACGCCGAGGCCGGGGTCACCGCCAGCCTCCACTTCGACTTCACCGGCGAACACACCATGAAGGTGAGTTTCGAAGGTGCCGGCCGGCAGCCAGTCCTTACCATTACCGACAGGACATGGGTCAATCCCGGCATCCCCGTGCCGGTCACCGACACAGTCGCACGCAGAGTGCGATACGACTCGCGGCAGACCCCCTTCCACGCACCGTACGGCGCCGTCACGACCGGCAAGAAGGTCCGCTTCGCTCTCGAAGCCCCGGTCGGCGTGGACGCGGCGACGCTGGTAGTGGAGACCCGCCGCGTGGAGGGCGCTGAGGACGTGATCGAATACCTCGATCCGGTCAGGCTGCCCATGATCCGAACGCGGGACGGCGACGCCGATCGCTGGACGGCCGCGTACCGGTTCGGCCAGAAGAACGTGTATGGGTACTACTTCGAGCTCTCCATCGGCGGGCAGCAGTACGTATACCAGAACAACGATGACTCCATCTACTGGACCAAAGAGCGCGGTTCCTTCGGAATGGGCCAGATTGCTTTCCTGCCAACGGATCGCAAGGACCTCCGGCGGTACCGGCAGACGGTGTACAGCCCCGACTTCAAGGTGCCGGAGTGGGCCAAGGACGCCGTGTACTACTACATCTTCCCCGAACGCTTCCGCAACGGCGAAACAGCGAACGATCCTCAGCCGGGTCGCGAGACCTACCTCGACGGCCCTGTCGAGTTTCACCAGAACTGGCTCGACAAGCCGAACGTCCCCGGGGACGCGGACGGGTCCACCACCGACGACGACACGTACAACAACGACTTCTTCGGCGGCGACCTGGCCGGCATCATCGGCAAGCTCGGTTACCTGAAGAGGCTGGGTGTCAACACGCTGTACATCAACCCCATCTTCGAGGCGGGCAGCAACCACAAGTACGACACCACTGACTACATGCAGGTGGATGACAACTTCGGCACCAACGCCGACCTTTCCCGGCTTACCCGGGAAGCCAAGGCCCACGGCATCCGCGTCATCCTCGACACGTCCCTGAACCACACGGGCAGCGATTCGGTGTACTTCGACCGGTACGCGAACCACCCCGGCGTCGGGGCGTTCGAGAACGCGACGATCAGGCCCGACTCGCCGTGGGCTGACTGGTACCGCTTCTACCCCAACGAGACCGACCCGGACCGCCAGTACAGCGGTTGGGCGGGCGTACCGACGCTACCTGAGGTCGTGGAGTCCGACAGCTTCAAGAATTTCGCATTCCGCAATCCCGACTCGGTGATGAACACCTGGCTGGACCGCGGGACCGCCGGCTGGCGCATGGACGTCACGCCCTGGGTGAGCGACCAGTTCTGGCGGGAGTGGCGGAGCTCCGTGAAGACACACCGGCCGAATGCGCTCACGGTCGCGGAGACGTGGTTCGACTCCTCCAAGTACTTCCTCGGCGACACCTTCGACTCCACGATGAACTACATCTTCCGCAACGCGCTCATCGACTATGCCGCCGGCCGCAACGCGAAGCAGGCATACCAGAGCATCGAGCTGATGCGTGAGGCGTACCCGCCGCAGGCCTTCTACGCCTTGATGAACCTGCTCTCGACGCACGATGCCGCACGGACGCTGTATCAGTTGGGCTACACCGACCCCAGCAACCCGCAGCAACAGATCACCGAGGCCAAGCAGCGCTTCCGGCTCGCCGCGCTGTTCCAGATGACCTTCCCAGGCTCCCCGGCGGTCTTCTACGGCGATGAGGTCGGCCTGACCGGCGGAGCCGACCCTTTCAACAGGGCCACCTACCCGTGGGCCGACAAAGGCGGTGACCCGGACAACGCGCTCCTGGCCGACTTCCAGAAGCTGATCGGTCTGCGCAACCACAACGCGGTCCTACGACGCGGCTCCATCGACGCCCCGCTCCATCTCGACGAAAACGTCATCGTGCTCAATCGCTCGTACAAGGGCGTGGGCGCCATCACCGCCTTCAACAACAGCAACACGGCGCAACAGGTCACCGTTGTCCTACCTCCCGGAGACCACCACAGGGTCTACAGAGACGCCATGACCGGTCGCCGGATTGCCTCGATCCACGGCAAGCTCACCCTGACCGTTCCGGCGCTGTACGGCTCTGTTCTCCTCACCAAGTAAGCCCGGCATCCCGGGACAGCACGCGCGTTGTCCCGGGATGCCTGTACCGCTCGGAAATGCGGTGCACCAAGAAGGCTCCCCCGGGCCTAGTAAAGGGGTTTAACGACGCCCCATATCGTTCAACATAAATGACACGAACGCCTCCGCAGGCCTGTGACCTGCGAAGACGTTCTACAAATTCGGGCTGACAGGATTTGAACCTGCGACCCCTTGACCCCAGCATATGGAAGCCGCAGCGACGTGCTAACGAACGTTTTACCAGGTCACTGAAAAATATACTCGGCCGAGTGCAGAGGTCCAACGAATCTCCTCCTCTCGAGCCATCGCGATGGGTTTTGACCTGCACCTTTGTCAGGTCGGTTCCACCAGCGGCCCCCTCTGAGCGTTCCGGCGCTTCCGCGAGCGGGCACCATCCTCGGCGGCGCAGCTCGTCCTAACGTTATCGATAGCCCGCATTTGCTGAATCGCCTATGGGCCTCCTTGCCGGTACCCCAGCGCGACGGCTTGGTACGACGGCCGGGACCTGGACGGTGATGATGTGGCGTGGAGTGCGGTCACGTTGGATGTCGAACGTGGTGTGATCGATGAGCTCGCTCGGGTGGGGCGGAGATGCCAGAAGACGATTGTTCGGTCCTTCGACTCGTTGCCGAAAATAGCCGGTATCAGCGCCGGGCTGGGTTACCGCGGGTGCAGGCCCGCGTCATACGTGTGGCGAATGTTGAGCGCGTCCGCCGCGGCGTGCA
Source organism: Actinoplanes sp. NPDC026623 (assembly GCF_040638275.1). Classification (NCBI taxonomy): domain Bacteria; kingdom Bacillati; phylum Actinomycetota; class Actinomycetes; order Micromonosporales; family Micromonosporaceae; genus Actinoplanes; species Actinoplanes sp. NPDC026623. The sequence continues at coordinate 24,113 of NZ_JBEZXZ010000073.1, forward strand.
GTTTCGGCATTACCGTGACGTCGGTTCGGACTGGCGTGGCCGGGCACCGTCACCTCGCCGTCAACCAAGCGGTCGTCCACCATAAGGCATTGCAACCAGCGAAGATGGCATTTTCTGCCATCTTAATTCTTTCAGGGGGGCCAGGCTGTTTTGTTGGTCGACGTCTGTCGCGATGCATGAGCATTCGGGAATGTTCCTCTCAAGATTGCGCTTCGCGGGGCCGTTGGCGCTCGCGATCATCGCGCTGACGGCGCTCGGTCCAGCGCCGGCGTCCGCAGCGGATACTCCGACGATCCCGGCCACTGTCAACCACCTGATCATCGATGACAAGGACGGCAGCCCGACGACCGCAACCATTCTTCAACTCGACTACTTCAGCGTCCAGGTGAACGAACCCGCCCTGGACAAACTCCCGTCAGGAACACGCGTCAAGATCGCGGTCCCGGGTGCCTCGACTCCCGCGAAGGCCGCCGAGATCCTGCAGGACGATCCCACCGCGATCACCGCGGTCGAGGTCGTGGCGAAGCCGGGCCCGTCGGCGGGTACCCAGGGGGCTGTGGTCCACAACCTCACCGTGGTGCCGTTCACCTGGGCGGGCGCCTCGCCGTTCCACCGCACCATGGACAGCCTCAAGGCGATGGCAACCAAGAGCCTGCAGGAGTGGGCCAATTTCGGGCGCGGGCAGATCATCCCCGGAACCGTGACCATCCTGGATCCGGTCGTCACCGCGAAGCCAGACCCCTGCTCGTTCGGCAGCTACGCCAACGAGGCGAAGAAGGTGCTCGGCCACGGCCCGTCCGGCCCGACCGACCACTGGATGTACGTACCGAGTGAGTACCTGGGCTGCGGCTGGTACGGGATGGCGTACGTACCCGGAAACGAGCTCGCGCTGGCCGACGACCTGCCGTGGGGCGAGGCGCCCGACTTCGGCGGTGGGTGGAAAGTGGCGGCACACGAGCTCGGGCACAACTTCGGACTCGGACACGCCAACGAAGAGTGGTGCTCCACCGCCACCACCTGCACGGTGGCCGGGTACGGCAACGACCACCAGATCATGGGCGGGAACAACACCGAGCCGCTGAACGCCGCCCACTCCGCGATCCTCGGTGCGTTCACCGACGCCGACACACCGCTGATCACCAGCCCCGGCACGTACCAGCTGACCTCGATCAACGAGAAATCCGGCATCCGCGGCCTCAAGTTCCACCCGACCACCGGCAACGACATCTACGTCGAGTACCGCCCCACCGCACCGAACGGGTTCAGCCGCCAGGGCTGGATCGGCGGACTCGAGGCCAACCGCAAGGACGGCTCAACTTCCGTACTGCTCGACATGACTCCCGGTCCGGCCAAGAACGATGATGCGACCCAGCCGGACCTGATGACCGACAACACCTGGCAGGTGCCCAACACCGGGCTCAGCGTGCGGTTGACCTCCGCCGAGGCCACCACCGCCACCGTCGTGGTCACCGACACCGCCACCGACACGCAGGCGCCGGCCCAGCCGACCCGCGTAGAAATGGAGACGTTGACCAACGCCTGGCTCAGCAGCACGACCTTCCCGGTGTCCTGGACACCGGCGGCGACCGAGCAGGCCGACGGGGTGGTCGGCTACCGGGTGACCGCGCGCGACTTCGACGGCGCCCAGTGGGTGGCCGGCGCCCCCGCCGGCCAAACCTCGGTATCGATGAGCCTGCCGGCTAACAGCTACTTCCAGCAGGGGCCGATGACCGTCAGCGTGCAGGCACTCGACGCGGCAGGAAACGCCAGCCCCGAAGAACTCATCGATATGGACTTCGACAACACCCCACCCGGCAAGGTGACCATCCAACAGCCCCCGGCCGACAGCGACGTGGGGGCCGCGGACTTCCAGCTGACCTGGTCCACGCCGACCGACGACCGCTCGGGCCTGGACCACTACGACGTACTGGTCAACAACGAGGTGGTGCAGACGGTCGACGCCGACGTGAACCAGACGACCGTGAGAAACCCGGCGACCCCCGCCATCACCGTCGGGGTCCGGGCCGTTGACATGGCCGGCAACGCGAGTTCCGCGACGGCGTCCCAGATCACCTTGACCGCCGCCTCAGCCGACGTCAACCGGGCCCTCGGCAAGACGGTCACCGTCTCCTCCACGGAGGCAGCCGGCCTCCCCGGCTCGAACGCGGTCGACGGCAACGCCAGCACCCGTTGGGCCTCGAACTACGTCGACCCCAGCTGGATCCAGATCGACCTCGGCACCACCGTTTCGATCGGTCAGGTAATCCTGCGCTGGGAGAACGCATACGGCAGGTCCTACAGGATCCAGACCTCCGACGACGGCACCACCTGGACCGACATCTACACCACCACCACCGGCAACGGCGGAGTCGACAACCTCACCGGCCTGACCGGCAGCGGCCGCTACCTCCGCCTGTACGGCACCGCCCGCGCCACAGGCTACGGCTACTCACTCTACGAAGTTGGTGTCTACTCCTAAGGGGCGGCCGTTGGTTGCCCGGACCGGCACACCGGTACGGGCAACCAACGCTCAGCTGACGGATTGAGGTGGCGTTGGCAGCGGCCATTTCGGCGGCGCGAGCGGCCTGCATCAGCGGGCCGCCTTGAACTCGTACAGAAGATGCTCACCGGAACCGTCCATCCGATCTGTCCGTCCGATCTGTCCCTCCTGACTGTCCATCCTGACTGTTCCTCCCTGTCCCCCGCCGTTCCGCTGGTCAGCGGCAGTTCGGGGACAGCGGGGACCGGAGGGACACGGGGGCTACCGGTTGCGGACGGCCCCCCATCGGGGACCGTCGCAGTAGGGCTCGGTTCGTTGCTCGCGCTGCATTGGCTCACGATCGGCGAGCCGGACCGGGTCAAGGTCTGAACGGTGCCAGTGCACGCCTGCGCTCAACACGCCGGATACCAGCGGTCTTCACCGATGGTGCGACCGGCGACAGCCCTCGACTGAGCACTAGCTTCAGCGGGGAAGGATCGTGGCGAAGGCAAAGGCCTTTACCCACGACGATGCCCGCAACCTGACCGGCTGCTTGAGACCCACCAGATCCAAGTCGCGGCGATCCTGACCCGCGGCGGGCGCATCGCCCGGAAGGGGGTCGGATTCCGACATCTGACCCAGAACGACGAATGGCCCCTCGGGCATCCGGCAGCGCACATCCGTGGGGCCATTGCAACGATCTACGGACGGGGGTCTGCCAGGTCCATCGCTGTCCTCTGATACGAGCAGCCTACGTACGGGCACCGGAAATTCGCAGGGCCGGCGAGCACCACCGGCGACTTGAATGGACCGTCTCACCCCTGCCGCGCATCCGCCTCCATGAGAGAGAACATACCTCCGCGGGCCCGGTGCGGTGGATGGAGAATGGATGACATGCTCGCCGACGCCCTGATCGGTACGTTGCTTATCCGACACGTCAACGCCACGGCGGGTGCGAACGACCCGGAAGGCGATCACCAAGAATTACCTGATGACCTACCGGGTCGATGGCACGTCGGGCGACAAACCATTCCGTCTCACGCACGCGGAGTGTCTACAGCGGCTCAAAGCCGCCGAAGACGCAACGATCGCATTTTCTGCCCGCCCGTAGTCCACAGGGCTTGCTTGAGCCGTGTGCGGTCAACGCCGCAAGCACGGTTCTGAGGGGGCCCCGGCGCAGCAATGCGTCGGGGCTACCCGACTGGTGATCGGCAAGAACGGCAAGACCGCCGTCGCGACCCTGGTCGAACGCACCTCGAGGTTCCTGATCCTGGTCCCGCTCACCGGCCGAGACTCGCTGAGCGTGACCGAGGCCGTCATCGCCGCCGTCGACGGCCTGCCCGCCCAGATCCGCCGATCGCTGACCTGGGACTGCGGCGCCGAGGTGGCCCGCCACGCCGCCATCACCGCGACCGGCCTGCCCGTCTACTTCGCCCACCCGCACAGCCCGTGGGAACGCGGCAGCAACGAAAACTTGAACCGGATCGTGCGCGAGTTCTTCCCGAAAGGCATCCCGATCACCTCCGACCCGAACTACCTCGCCGCCGTCGCCGCGGAAATCAACGACCGACCCCGTAAGATCTTCGACTGGAAGAAGCCCTCCGATATATTCACCGAACTCGTAGAGTCACATGCTTCCACTGCCTGAATCTGCCGCTGCCTTCAACGGCGAACCGAGAACCTTGCAATCGTGGGCGGATCTGACCGGCATTGTCATGATCGACATGCTCGGTGACCACCCTGCGGTGTTCTGACGAGAGGATCCCGGCAACAACCACCCCTGCAGGCGGGACCGACCTCATACGCGCTCGCCGATTCCCATTTGCACCTGGAACTCCTGGGCTCTCTCCGCTGCGGCACTGGCGGCATACCGGCGCGGCATGTCATCGGAAGCCCAGCCGAGCAACAGCATGAGGTCGCCAGTGTTACCGCCGGCCTTGTGCCACTCGTGGGCGAAGTTGTGTCGCCAGCGATGCGCGTACACGCTCGCCACGCCGGCCGCAGCGCCACGGCGTTTCAGCATGGCCTTGATGCCGTTCGGGGCCAACGGTCGCACGCCCCGCTCTGCTAGCCATAGTTGCGGGACGTCGGCTGCACCGTCGCGCTTCGCGCGAGCTCGTAGGTATCGAGCGAGCACCCGCGACGTCTTTGGCCCGAACCGCACCCTGCGGTCCTTCGCGCCTTTGCCGTGCAGCAGAACCGACTCGGTGTTCATGTCCAGATCAGTCAGCAAGGCGTCGCCAACCTCGGACAGCCGCGCGCCGGTGTTGTAGTAGAGGCGAATGATCGCTTCGTCTCGAAGCGCCGCGAAAGTCTTGCCCTTGGTGCTGTCGAGCAACTTCTTCGTGTCGGCGTCGCCCATGATCGGTACGAGCTTCTGCGGCGTCTTCGGCTGCCTCACTCGCTCCATCGGCGAGGCGTCGAGCTCACCTTCCTCGACCAGGTAGCGGAAGAACTGCTGAAGTCCTTTGTGCTTGTTCAACGCGGTCGCCGCAGAACGCGTCTCGATCATCCACACCTGGAACGACTCCACGTCGGCCTTGGTCACCAACGTCGGATCTTTCGAGGCCTCTGCGGCGCAACCGATCAGGAATCTGGCCAGCTGGGCGACCGCCAAGAGGTAGTTGTAGCGGGTCGTCTCCGAATGATTCGCAGCCCGCAGACTGCGATCCCAGTCCCGCAGAAAGCCGGCCCAATCGCCGTCCGGTAGATCCGAGCACAGCTTGTCGAGATCCAGCAGAGCCATGCCGAAACCCCCAACCGAGTCAAGGGGTCCACGAGCGGCGTGCTCGCATCAAGGCACCAAACCGACCTCACGAATACCCGCTGACCTGCGGAAATAACCTCAACCGCCAGCGGAAGTAGCCGAGTCAAGGAGTCTACGCCTACCGCCCACCACGCGCATCAAACCCGCGCTGAGCTGGGCAAACACACCTGGCGCGAGCGCAGAAAGGACTAACGATCATCGCGAGTAAAGGGCTCCAACGCCGAGCCGTACCGACAAGAGACAATAAAAAGAACGCCCCCGTAGGTCTCTGACCCGCGAAGACGTTCCCAAAAGTCGGGCTGACAGGATTTGAACCTGCGACCCCTTGACCCCCAGCATTTGGAAGGCCCAGCGACGTGCTAACAAACGTTTTACCAGGTCACTGGAAAGTATACTCGGCCGAGTAAAGGGGTCCAACAACATCACCCTTTCAGCACCTCCCACACTGTACCTGAGCTGCGTCTTTGTGAACCTGCTTGCGTCAGCGTCATTCTCCCAGCGCCACGGCGGGCCGACGAGACCATGCCGACCGCCCGCATTGCTCGTCGTGGCAGTCGCAGGCGCATTCGCCTGCTACCAGACGCTATTTCCGCGATTCCGACACAGCAGGATTACGCTTCGTCATGGTGACGCGAACAAATCCTCGAGCATTGCCCTTGATCTGGCGGGAGGCTCTTCATCGGGGAAGAACCTGCTGCAGACTTCCAGTGCCGCCCCGACGGTCAAGATCCCGATAATCTGGGCAAGTGCACGGAAGGGGCGGATTCAGGCAGTCGTAGCATTTGATCTTGATGGTTCGGTGGGACAGGATGCCCGCCGTGCGAGTGATGGTGACGTTGCCGGACCGCGAAGAGATCTCCCGCGGGCTCGCGGAAGGCCTGCTGTATAAGGAGATCGGCGTTTTGATCGGCCGGGATCCGTCGATCATCTCGCGGGACGTCGCGCGTCATGGTGGCCGAGGCGGTTACCGGGCGGTGGCTGCGGACCTCAGGGCGGCGACATCACGGGCCCGCCCGAAGCTGCTGGCGGTCGAGCGGTCGCCCCGGTTGCGGCAGGTGGTGACCGACAGGTTGCGTTCAGGCTGGTCACCGGCCTCGATCGCGGGTCGCTTGCCGGATCTGGTGCCGGACGATCAGGCTTGCCGGGTGTCACACGAAGCGATCTACCAGTAGGTCTACGCGCGCACTCGAGTTCAACGGACATCGGCTGGGTGTTCGAGAACGGTGCTTTCACCGATTTGGGTGGACACCGTGCGACGCCGGTGGATGTGAACGACTCCGGGTGGATCGCGGGTTACGTCCACGACGCGCTCACGGGCGCCCGGCAGCCGATGATCTGGCGCTGACATCGAGTCAACCGCGAGCGGTCGCTCGGCTGAGACCAGGCCGACGCGTACCGCGTCGACTGGCCGGCCTGACCCCGCCGACCGATCAGATCTCAGCCCGCCCCCTCGGCCGCGGCTGGCGACCGTGAAGATCTCGCCGACCACCCGCGCGGCTGCGTCGGCTCTGTTGCGTTCGCCCCTCGGAAGATCAAGGCAGGCTTGACGGTGAAGCATTCTGCGCCGACTCGTTCCTGGTCGCCTCCCCGGTCCGCGTTCGCGGGGTTCCGCTTCCCAGCCGAGGTGATCGTGGTGTCGGTGCGCTGGTACTTACGCTATGGCCTCTCGTACCGCGACGTCGAGGAACTGCTCGCCGAACGCGGCATCAACGTTGACCACGTGACCGTCTACCGCTGGGTGCTCTACGCCCGCGGCCACGCCGCCGACAATGCTGCCCACCCCGCTACAAGCCCTGCACCACTTCGGAGGCACCGTCGAAGGGCTCCTGCTCACCGCCGACACCGACGGCCGCCCCGGCGACGAGTTCGCTTGGTGCCTGACCAACACCCCACCCCTGGTGGCTGCCCTTGGCAGAGAGGACATCGCCGTCCCCGCCCACCGCAGCCGCACCCACTGGCGCCGCGAAGTCGACGCCATCACCGCCGGCATCGCCCTGTCCAGCTGGCACCAACCGCCCACCCTGCCGAGCAGGGCACCGGTCCCCTGCCAGGCCGGCGACGCCACCACCGACAGCACGGTGCACATCCTCGACGTCGACGCCACCTCGCCACCCGCATCACGGCGCCGCTTCCCCGGCACCGGGCGCAGCCCGCGCGCCCACCTACGCCGCGGGCACTTTCGCCTGCACCCACGCCGCGATGGCGACCCCCACGCTCCGTGGTGCTGGGTGCGCCCCACCACTGTCAACGGCATCCCCGGCGTCGCCAACCAGGTCTATACCCTGACCCGGGCGAGCCGGCCCGCTCAAGTCCGCCAGGCGTCCTCGTAATGCGTGCCGTGCGCAAGCGCCTGGGTGGATTCGAGTTGCTCGAGCCCATGCCGGTGACCTCGGCTGTCCCGTGCTCAGTTGGTGCGGGTGAGCACGATGCGTCGTAGCTGTCGGACACCGCGTTCGAAGTCGTCCATGTCGGCAGGGCTGACGCCGGACAGCGCGGCGAATCCGGCGGCAGCATCGTCGATTGCCTCGAGGACGGCGCTGGTCTCATCGTCTTCCAGGGAGGCCGCGGTGATGGCCGCCCGGCCTGGCGTGGCCCACGGGCTGGCTCCCGGTTCCTCGCTCAACATGTCGCTGAACATGAGATGCTCCGCGTCATCCGGCGCGATACCCAACTCGCTCGCCCACAGAGACGCCATCCTCAAGTACCGCGTGTAGTCACCGACATGCCAGTCGAGGCGCACCTGAATGTCGGCGTGCCGGAGCTGTCCAGTTGGGCGAGGATGTCGCCGACGCGTCCGCACGGGCGGCCGGGACGTCGGTGACCACCTCGCTCGGGATCACCTTCAGCATCCGTAGCGCCCGGGTGAAGAACCGACGAGTGGCGACGGACGCCCGAAGGGCGGAGTTCGCACGGCGAACCCCGCCCTTCGGCGGTCGAACTGGGGCTGGCCAGCCTGGTCAGTGAAGGCTCAGCTGTACCAGCCCGTGCACACCGTGCCGAGGCCCTGGTCGAAGGTGAGACAGGCGCGGACGCTGTAGCCGGCCAAGCTGCCCCACATGTTCGTGTAGGCCAACGCCTGACCGTGGTCGACGTGCACCGACTGGTAAGTCATGTAGCCGTTGTAGTTGTACCGGCGGTCGACGCTGATCGTGGCTCCGACGTATCCCACGTGGTGATATCCCTTAACGCGCGCCCAGTAAGAGTTGCACTGGCTGGACCGCCGCAATTCCAGGTTCCAGTCGCCGTACCCGGCATTGGCAGTCGCCGGGGTGTACGCAGAGGCGGTGGAGCAGCCGGTCGAGTCGGGGTTCTTGCCGCTGCAGTTGCTTCCCGAGCAGGTGATGGCGTAGGCGGGCGATCCGCCGAAGAGTGTGGCTCCGGCGGCGAGAAGCATGGTGACAAGGAGGGTCGTCAAACGACGTCGCATTGATGTACCTGTTCTTTCGATCGATTCCAAGAACGCCCTACGGGGTCCCGAGGGCGTGTGTGAAGTCCCGAAATCGAGCCCGGGCCAGCACACTGTGGCTGGGCCTGGGCTCGGGGACTCGCGAAATCTGGCACGATAGTCGCAACAGAGATCGATGGCCTTCTCGCGGAAGCAAGTCCGGGTACCACACGCCCGGATCGAATGGTCGCAAGACTTCGCAGACCGCTTGGGTCAGGCGGAGCGCTGACGCTTCTCCACGATCTTGGCCGCGCTGCGCCGACCGTGAGCCATCACGTCGACGTGACCGCCTGCCCCACGACCGGCCACGTCCTGCCACCCCCGGAGTCTGCCCGCGATCACGGCCAGGTGAGAGTCGTCCGGGGGGACGTCGATCGAGAACAGCGCCTCGTTCGGCCTCCGGTCATCGCCTCCCCAGCGAACAACGCCGTCGAGTTCGGCCAGGATGTCGCGGATCACGATCTGCTGCAGGGCAAAGAAGTTCCCCCGTACGCCCACGGGGTAGTGATCGGGCCTGATCAGGACGGCGGTGCCGGAGGCCAGGTTCGATTCGGCCGTTTGCTTGCGCTCGCCTGTCGGGGCTCGCCACCCGATCACGTCCCCTGCGCGCAGCTCCTCCACCTCGTAGTGAAAGCGTCGGACGAGGTGCACGAGGATCGTCTCGACGTCACCCATGCGCATCTGGACTCCGGCTAGCGGCGTTCCGACGATCGGTCGTGTGTAGACGTTCCCACGATCGTCGGCCACCTTCTCCATCTCCCAGCCGTTGAGCGACCGCTCTCCGGCGAGGACTCGGCTATCCGGCTTACGCAGGCGTCGGATCTTGGCGGCGAGCCTGGCCGCAGCCGTATCGCTGGACGCGGCGTGCGCCGGTGAGGAAGTCAGCGCGGGAAGCGATACAGCCGCACCCGCCGCAGCGGTGCGGATGAGAAAGGAACGGCGCGTCAACCACGATTTGGTGGTCATGTCAGTTTCCCGTCGAGGTCTGGTCGGGACTCTTGTGATGTGCGGATACGAATAGGGCTATCAGGGTCATAGCGCCCGCGAGAATGGCAGCTATGGCCAGAGCGGAATTGACATGGCTGGGAATCGCGCCTTCGACGGTCCCCGTGCCTGCGACGTGACAGCCGAACCGCAGCGGAACCAGCGAGGTCCGGTACGCATCCACTTGTCCCGCGTGCGCAGGCCCGACCGCGGTCTTGCAGGCTTGATCAGCCGCGGACTCGTCCATCACCAGGTGCAGCGCGCCCCAGATGTAGATACCAAGGGCTACCGCGGCGACAAGCGCCGCGACGCAACGCCACACGGCACCGGGTGCAGGCTCCGGACCGCGAGCACGCCTGAGTGTCAGCCGTGCGTAGGCAAGGAGCGCGACGAAGCCCGCGGCACTCAGCGACACGACGGCGAACAGCACGAGCGGGTTCGGCACGGCGAACGGATCCTGCGACACAGCAAACCCTTCAGAAATGCCGGGCGATACCGTTGTACTTCTCGAAGATGTAGTAGAGCGCCATACGCTTCTGACCGCCGTCCACGGCAACATCACCCCAGCCTTGGTAGCGGCGTAGGATTTCGAAGTTCTCCTTGTCGTTGTAGTCCAGAGCCATGGGCCGCAGAACCGTCTCTCCCTCGGGTGGGTTGCTGCCCCCCGGCTTACCCGCCGCACCCCAGAGGTGCAGCAGCGAAACTGTCTGCAACGCGAAGGCCTCGTCCTGAACCTTCTTCCACATGGCGTAGACGTCGCCGTCGTTCGCAGGATCGCTGGTCGACCCCGTCACGAGGCCTTTCGTGATGCAATAATTCCAGGCACGGATTGCGGCCTCGCCGGTGATCTGGGCGATCCCCGTCGAGGAGTCGCGCACACCCCCAGGGACTCCGAGGTGATATGCCTCCACGCGGGCGTCCTGGACGTCGTCCTCAGGTCCCCAATGGCGCATCTCCCAGTAGGCGGAGGTCTGGATGAGAGCCTTTCGCATGTTGTACAGATTGGATTGCTGCGTGATCACGTCATCGTGATCGAGCACTGTGGACTGAAAACACTTCCAGTGCTGGAAGTTCTTGAGACCACCGTCATTGGGGTACCCGATCGACTCCATGTACTTCCCGATGTCGATCATCAGCGAGTTGTGCAGCGAGGAGTCAAGTCGGACGTCCGCGACCACTGCGCGCGCCGGATTGAACGAAGCCTGTCCGGTATCACGACCCGATGCGATGTCGTTGTCGATCTCGATGCTCCCCGTGCCCGTCCCGACGACGCGCGTGACGAACTGGTCGTAAGCCCAGTCCGCCGGAAGCGCGTAACCATAGTTACCCGAGAATCCGGACGACAGGTCGGAAACGAAACTTGCGGTCGAATGCCCGGCAGCTGCGACGCGCGAACAGACGTTGCGGGCGCCGTACACGCCGACCAGGTATTGGCCTCCAGCCTCCGCTACCGAGTCCACGATGCCCTTGAAATGTGGCAGGACGTTCGACGTCACCTCGTCATCGAGGGCGTCGAAGTCCACGGCGAAAAAGATCCGCGTCCCTGGCTTGAAGCCGTGGTCCTGAGCCGCGTTGATCGCCGCATAGCCCGCCGCCCGGCCGAGTGGGTAGTTGAACGACGACGCATCCCTGCCCTGGGTTTGATAGATAGGGAAGCAGCGTAGCCCCGAGGAAGCAATCGTCTGCAACTCCTCAGACTGAATCACCTTCTCCGGCAGCGTGCTGCTGACACTCGTCAGGTACCGTCCCACATAGGTGATTCCGTCGGCCTTGAGGCTCGTCGCCCGTGCGGTCGTGATCTTTGTGACCCCATCGCAGGCGGCACCCTTGCGGGTCTGGTCTCCGTACGAGATCAGCAGCGATGCCCAGGTCGCATAGTCGCCCTTACCGGTGGCCGGCAATTTGACAAAGGACTGAAATGTGGTGGTTTCAGATACGAGCGCAGATCCGAAGCTCGACGAAAATGCCACGGCACGCTGATTGAGGATCATCGCCGCCGAGAAGAGCGAGACCCACACGCCGGTCGCCCCCGTTGCAACGGGGTGCGTCTTCAAGCCCGACTGCGTTCCTGGGCCGAATACGCCGTTGGCCACGCCGTCCGCCATGCCGAGTTCGTACTGCACGGCCAGCAGCATGGCCTTGGCCACGTCTCGCGAATGCCGACCGTCACAGGGAATGACGAAGAAATCCGCTCGGCCCAGGTACCGGCCGTTCAACCACTGCTGAACACCGCGAACCGCATCCAAGCCCGTGGCAACCTTAACGTAGGGGTCCATGTTGAGCAGACCCTTGAAGACCTTTGGAGTGAGATCGCCGTTCGGGGTGGTCCCGCCCACGCCCATGTCGGACTTGAGCTGACTGACCGCCGCCTGAATACGGGCGCCATAGACTCCGTCGACGCCGCCGCCGTCATATCCCTTGCAATACAGGGCTGACTGGATGATGCGGGTGAAGTTGGCGTAAGGAACCGTGTTCTGATTCAACGCAGGGTATTTGGAGGTCAAGGTCGACAGCGTCGTGGGTCCAAAACTGTTGGACAATGCAGTGATGCCGAGCTCCCACTGCAGCGCCCTGGTCAAGGCGTACATCATGGTCCAGCTCGTCTTGCCGTCCTCATCGACTGTCATGCCGATGCGGGTCCCATAGATTGTGTTCACAAATCGCTGCGCCTGCAAGACCATCTCATCCGCCACGGATGCGCATCTCCCTAACCAATCCCTTGCCACCAGTCCTGAGTGGACGCTGACACTAACAGTTGTCCTACTGTCTAGTCCGGCGATCTGGCCGGCGAACCCCCGTTGCTCCCGCTCACCGGGTGGGCACCGATACCCCGGCGACGGTACAACGGGTGCCGTACATCGCCTGTACATCGGTCGCCCTGTCGATAGGCTGCACCGGTGGCCGCCGCACCGGGATCCTCCACAGTGGGCTTTGACTTCGGCCTGCTCGGCCCGTTACGGGTGGCGCGCGCCGGCGTGGAGATCCCGGTGGTGCCGGTCAAGCAGCGGCTGCTGCTGGCCGGCCTGCTGCTGCGGCCGAACGAGGTGGTCCGCGCCGGGGAGCTGCAGGCCGTCGTCTGGCCGGGTGATCCGCCCTTGTCCGCGACGGCGAACCTGCGCACGTACGTCCGCGGGTTGCGCCAGGCGCTGCACACCGCCGGCGGCCCGGACCGGATGCCCGTCGTCCCCGGCGGCTACCTGCTGCGGGTCGAGCCGGGCGAACGGGACCTGGACCGGTTCGAGGCCGCGGCGGCCCGCGGCCGGGCGGCCCTGGCCGCCGACGAACCGGAGCGGGCGGCGGCGGAGCTGGCCGCGGCGGTCGGCATGTGGCGCGGCGCGGCGCTGGCCGACCTGCCCCTGAGTCCGGCGCTGGAGGGCCGGGTCCGGCGGCTGGCGGAGCGGCGGCTGCTGGCCGAGGAGGACCATGCCGCGGCCGCGCTGGCAGCCGGCACGGCCGATGCGGACGTGATCCAGCGGCTGCGCGCCCTGGTCGACCGGCATCCGCTGCGGCAGCGGGCGTGGGGCCAGCTGATGACCGCGCTGTACCGCACCGGCGACGTGGCCGGCGCGCTGGACTCCTTCCACCAGGCCCGGCAGGCCCTGGCCGAGCAGACCGGGCTGGACCCGGGGCCGGAGCTGGTCCGCCTGCACGACGACATCCTGCACGGCCGCGCCGACGCGCACCGCGAGCCGCCGCCCGGCCGCCGGCCCGCGCAGCTCCCGCTCGCCGTCCGAGGCTTCGTCGGGCGCGCCACGGAGCTCGCCCGGCTCGACGCCTTCCTGGCCGCCGGGACCGGCGGGCCCACCACCGTGGTGATCTCGGCGATCAGCGGCATGGCAGGCGTCGGCAAGACGGCGCTGGCGCTGCAGTGGGCGCACCGGGTGGCCACCCGGTTCCGCGACGGCCAGCTCTACCTGAACCTGCGCGGCTACGACGACTTCGAGGCGGTGTGCCCGGCCGAGGCGCTGCGCAGCTTCCTCGAGGCGCTCGGCGTGGCCGACGGGCGGATCCCGGCCACCACCGACGCCCGGGCCGGGCTGTACCGCAGCCTGCTGGCCGCCCGGCAGATGTTGATCGTGCTCGACAACGCCCGCGACGCCGGCCAGGTCCGGCCGCTGCTGCCGGGCGCCGGCGACTGCACGGTGGTGATCACCAGCCGGGACCAGCTCACCGGCCTGGTCGCGGCCGAACGGGCCCAGCCGCTCACGCTGACCGAGCTGACCGATGCGGAGTCCCGGGACCTGTTCAGTGCCTGGCTGGGCAGCGAGCGGGTGGCGCGCGAGCCGGACGCGTTCGCCGCCGTGATCGACGCGGCGGGCCGGCTCCCGCTCGCGCTGTCCATCGTGGCGGCCCGGATCGCGGCCAAGCCGGCGTTCCCGCTCACCGCGTTCGCCGCCGAGCTGAGCCCGCGCGAGTCCCGGCTGGACGCGCTCGCCGACGGCGACGTCCGACGGGTCTTCTCCTGGTCCTACCGAGCCCTGAGCGAACCGGCCGCCCGCCTGTTCCGCCTGCTCGGCCTGCACCCCGGCCCCGACCTCACCACTGCGGCCGCCGCCGCGCTGACCGGCCGAGAACCGGCCGACGTGGCCTCCGCCCTGCGCGAGCTGACCCGGCTGCACCTGGCGGCCGAGCACGAGCCGGGCCGGTACACCGCGCATGACCTGCTGCGCACCTACGCCGCCGAGCTGGTCCGCGCCCACGAACCGGCCGACGCCCAGCGGGCGGCCCTGCACCGCCTCTACGACCACTACCTGCACACCGCCTTCCCCGCGGCCCGGCTGCTCCAGCCGCAGTGGGCCGCGATCACCCCGGCGCCGCCGCTTCCGGCC
>NZ_JBEZXZ010000074.1:0-37818 GCF_040638275.1 Actinoplanes sp. NPDC026623
GTCATGGCGCCACCGCGGTCAGCGTGAATGGTGTGCGGCTCGATTCTGTTGCCGGTGACCGCGGTGGCCAGGAAATCGCGGGCGACGATCGCGTCCTCGGCGGCGGCGACCAGCCAGCCGGTCACGTAACGGGAGTAGATGTCGATAATGACGTAGCATTTGAACCAGACGCCTTTGACGGGTCCCTTCAACGCGGTGATGTCCCACGACCACACCTGCGACGGGCCGGTCGCTACCAGCTCCGGGCGCACCCTCGGCGGGTGCGTGGCCTGCCGGCGACGTTCCCGGCTCTGCCCCGCCGCACGAGCTATCCGATACATCGTGGACATCGAGCACCAGTACCGGCCCTGGTCGAGCTCCCGCGCCCACACCTGCGGTATCGCCAGATCGGCGTAGGCGGCCGCGTTGAGCACGGCCAGGATCTGCTCACGCTCGGCGAAGCTCAAGGTCTGCGGCGGCGGGGTCCGCGGCAGCCACGGCCCGTGCCGCGGCCCGACCGGTTTTACCCGCCGGTAGTAGGTCGCCCGCGACGTTCCGGTCAGCGTGCACGCCCGCTGCACCGACATTTCCGCTGCGCGTAAGTCCTCGAACGCTGTGGTCAGGATTTCCTCGGCGGATTCTGATCGTCCGCGCTCTCGGACAGTTCCTCCAAGAGCGCGTGTGCTTTTCCATGATGTCCAACGCCATGCGGGTCTTCTTCAGATCCGCCTGCAACTTCTCGTTCTGCCGACGCAGCCGCTCCAACTCCAGTTGTTCACTGCTCTTCTTCTTGGCCCGCCCGGGCCCGGATGCTCCGGAACCCGTTTCCCCGCCGTCGGGTTTTCCGAGCAGACCGGCATCACGCGCCCGTGTCCATTCGATGATGTGTGACGAATACAAGCCCTCCCGGCGCAGCAACGAGCCTTTCTCCCCATTCGGAGTGCTCTCGTACTCGGCAACCATCGCGAGTTTGTATGCCGGGCTGAACGCCCGACGCGACGGCTTCGGCGCCGGATCAGACCCGCCCGCCGACGACTGCTTGTCAGATGAAGTGGACACGCTCACCAGGATCTCCGATCCCCGCCCTCAGGCCAGCACCCCACTCACACGGGGTGTCTCAAACGATCTTGGCAGAGAGGGCTTCTCTACCCCGGGGACGGCGGTGCTCATCCTGGACCGGATGCCGTGCCCGGCCAGCGCCTGCCGCTTCACAACGGCGTGTCCCTGCACTCCGCTACCGCTTCCCACCACGGAGCCACTATTCACGAGGCATCAACGAAGGTTCACGCGATTCACCCGTCCGGTCTGCCCCTCACCCGTGACCCCCGGATGGGACGGGAGGTCCTTCGGCTTTCCCCTCGGGCTTCGCACCCTGCCGTTACCAGCAACGCACGCCAAGGGCGGGGCCAGGCATCGAACACGCGCCCGGAACTACGCTGCCGACCTCATGTCGGCCCTCCTAACTGCGAGTCCACTCGCAAAGTGCGACCTCGTGTCGCAACGGCAGAAGAGTGCATCAGGCCGTGGACGCATGCCTGCGGCGTGATCAGCGAACCTGCTTCGTTCGCCGACCGTGCCGGGACGTCATTTTTGGTAATACTGCACGATGCAGAACTCGTTGTTCTCCGGGTCCGCCATGACAAGGACCGCGCCTTCCGCATAGTCGTGCCGTTCCCCGGTCCACCGGCCGCCCAGCGCCCCGATCTGATCGACCGCTTCACCGGCGGCGGCGACAGCTATGTCCAAGTGCAGGCGCGTTTTGCCGACCTTGGGCTCCGGCACCGGTTGGAAAGTCAGCACCGGCCCCCCGCCGGCGACGGTGACTCGACGCCAGCCGGGAAGGGACTCCGTCACCCGGCCGCTGAGCACGGCTGACCAGAAGTCAGCCAACTTCTGCGGGTCTTGGCAGTCGATCGTGACGCCGGCGAGCCGGCCCAATGCTTGGGTCATGGTCCCCAACGTATCTGTGA
Source organism: Actinoplanes sp. NPDC026623 (assembly GCF_040638275.1). Lineage (NCBI taxonomy): Bacteria > Bacillati > Actinomycetota > Actinomycetes > Micromonosporales > Micromonosporaceae > Actinoplanes > Actinoplanes sp. NPDC026623. The sequence continues at coordinate 1,950 of NZ_JBEZXZ010000074.1, forward strand.
CACAAAGCCCCCGTCAGGGCGCACTCATTCGGCAAGGGTGCGCGTCGGTCGAGACGGGCGGCCATGACGGCCGGTATGCGCGGGCGCGACAGATGAGGATGCGCGTGGGTGCCGAGCAGGCGGTGGTGGATGGTCGGCCGGTTGCGGGTCGACGGGTGATCATTCCGCGGCGCCGCCCGTGGGCGTACGGGATCTCACCGCTGAGGTGGCCGGCGAGCTCGTCCCTGATGTAGGCCGAGGGCGGCCCGGACGGCAGCGTGGTCCGGCGGTAGGGCGTGCGGTCGGTCTGAGCCGCGCGACCGGCGATGGGTTGGCTCGGCGAGGCACAATCGGGTGGTGGCTGACCACTGGGGAGGATCGACGGCGGGTATCTCGCCCCGGGAGGCGGAGGTATTGGCCGCGCTGGGTGAGCATTTGACCAATGCCGAGATCGGTGCCCGGCTGTTCATCTCGGTCCGCACGGTCGAGAGTCATGTGTCGTCCCTGCTGCGCAAGCTCAAGGTGGCTGATCGGCGGGCCTTGGCTGCGGTCGCAGCAAACCCGCGGTCGACGCCGATGAAACCATCCGCTGCGGTCGTGAGGGCTGAGGGGGGGCAGCACGTCACTGCCGCGGCGGCTGACTCCGTTCGTCGGTCGGGTGGCCGAGCAGGTAGCGCTGGCCGCGGCGCTGGACGAGCATCGCCTGGTCACGGCGGTCGGTCCGGGTGGGGTCGGCAAGACGCGCTTGGCCCAGCGGGTTGCGGAAGACATGGCGGCCCGGTTTGCCGACGGCGTCTGCTATGTCGACCTGGTGCCAGTGACCGATTCGATGATGGTCGCGCCGGCCGTTGCCGGCGCGCTCGGGCTCTCAGAAGGGCAGGGCTGTTCGGTTACGGACAACATCCTCGGCTGGGTGGCCGAGCGGGAGACGCTGCTCGTGCTGGACAACTGCGAGCACCTGTTGGACGGCGTGGTGGCCCTGATCGAGCGCCTGTTGGCCGGCAGCCCTCGGCTGCGGGTCCTGGCGACCAGCCGGGCCAGGTTGCTGGTGCCCTTCGAGAGAGTCTTGCCGGTGCCGGGACTGTCGATCCACGCCGACGACGGCGGCCCGGGTGATGCGGTCGAGCTGTTCCTCGGGCGGGCGGCGGCCGGTGGGAGTTCACCGTCCGCCGAGGACCAGACCCGTGTCGTCGACGTGTGCCGACGCCTGGACGGGATGGCGCTGGCGATCGAAGTGGCGGCCGCCCGGTATGCGTCGCTCGGGCTCGACGGGCTCGAAGCCGGGCTGGCCGACCGGCTGCGGCTGCTGACCGGGGGGCCACGGATCGACGTCCGGCATCGTTCGTTGCGTTCAACGCTGGATTGGAGCTACGGGCTCCTGGCCCACCCCGAGCGTGCGGTGTTGCGTCGGGTCTCGGTGTTCGCCGGGCCGTTCACCGCGGCCGAGGCCGCGGTGGTGCTGGCCGATTGGCCGCCAGTGCCGGCGGGCGCCGTTGCCGACGTCCTGGCCGGGCTCGCCGACCAGAGTGTGCTCACCGTGGTCGCCGACCCGGCACGAACCCGCTACCGGGTTTTGGAAACGATCCGTCAGTACTGCGGGGACCGGCTGGACGAGGCCGGTGAGTCGGTCGAGGCACGCGCGCGGCACCTGAGCTGGTGTCTCACCGAGAGCGTTGCTCTGCACGTCACGTCCCGTCGCCTGGTCGACACCAGACCGTCCGGGGACGACGACTCGTTCTTCGGCCTGGTCGACTGGCGGGCCCGGTTCGACCAGGTCGCCGACGAGTTGCGAGGTGGGCTGGCATGGGCGACCGGAAATGCCCGCTACCACCCGCAAGCGCATCAGTTGGCGACGTGTCTGGCCGATCTGTGCTTCGCCCGCGGGATGCCCGGCGAGTCGCAGCACCGCTACGAGCAGGCGGCCCGGCTGGCCGCCGACGAGTTGGCCGCCGCTCGGCACGTCGACGGCACACCAACCGGTCCGAAGCGTGGCGCCACGCCGCAGGTGCCGCAGAGTCGCGGCATTTCGGCAGCGACGCCATCGTGTTGCGTCGTCGCGCGGCCGACGCAGCTGTGCGTGCGGGCGACCGGGCGGGCGCGGCTCGCGCGCTGGCGTGGAACGCCGAGTGGATCAATCGCGGGGCGGGTCTGATCGCGACGGCGCCGGCGGTCGAGGAGGTCGAGGCGCTGATCGCTGAGGGGTGGACGTTGGCCGACGGCGACCTGGGGGCACAGGCGCGGCTGCTGACAGCTGAGGGGTTCAACCGAGCCGTCGACGATCCGGCCACCCTCGAGCTTGTCGATCGCGCCCTGACGTTGGCCGGTCGTATCGACGCCCCGGTGATTGAGACCGCGGCGCTGGACTTGCTCACGGGGGCGCAGCTGGCTCGTGGCGAGGTCCGCGCCGCGGCGGCCACCGCCCTGCGGCGTACCGAGTTGCTGGCGCCGGTGGCCGTCACGGCCACGACGGCGATGGAAATCTTCGACGGGCTGGTCATGGCCTCCGAGTGCGCTGTCGCCGCCGGCGACCTGACTACGGCGAGAAGATCGGCCGAACGGCTGCGGGACCTGCCCTTCTACCAGGAGGAGGGTCACCTGGCCACCGCGCGGCTGATCACGGTCGCGGCGCTGGCGGGTGACTGGGCCGAGACGGTCGGCCTGGCCGAGCGGTTCCGCGAGGGATGGGAACGGGCCGGGCGCCCCCCGGCGAGCAATCTGAGCCGCGCCGCGTATGCGGCCGCGACGGTGCATGGCCTGCGTGGGGATGACCGCGCCCGGGCTGCGTGGCTGGACGTGGTCGGGGCGCTTGTGGCGCCGGGGCGGTCGCTGCCGCAGCTGCACTTCGGCCGGTTCTTCGACGCCCTGCTACTGCTGCACCGCGGCCTGCCCGAGCAGGCGGCGCAGGCGCTGGACACGCCGCCGGAGCGACTGGACCCCTGGGACCGGGACCTGTGGCGGCCCTGGTATGCCGCGCTGTGGGCTGAGGCTGCGGTTCTCAGCGGGCACCCGGACGCCGCCGCCTGTGTTGCTCGCGCTCGACTGGCGACGGCGGGCAACCCGGTCGCCACGGCGATCGTCGCCCGCGCGTCCGCCCTGACCAGCCCCGCTGGATCGTCCGACATCCGCGTTGGAATGGCCCGCGCAGCCGTCGCCCTGCGGACGGCCGGCTGCCGCTATCAGTGGGCCCGGACCCTCGTCCTGATCGGCGGGAAGCAACGGGCACGTGGAGAGTCGATGCTGGCGGCGATGGGCGCGGCGCCGATGCCCTGGCCGCCGGGAACGACCGTGAACGGCGTCCGACCGCTCGGCGTACCTGGCTGACCGGCCAGCCCGCTAATCGAGGGCTGACTGACCACTGGCCGGGTGTGCCCGTGCTGGGCACGGATGGCACCGAATCCGCGGATCCGTGCCGGGCACGGATGCCCGGCGGACCTACCCCGGCCCAAGATGGGCGTCGGGCCGGGTGCGTCGAGCCAACGGTTCACCAAAGCCCCAGAAACGCTGGCGGCAGGCTCCTGCTGACAGAAAGCCGGAACACTTCACCCGAGGAGAATCATGTTCAGACGTACGCTGATGGCGATCGCGGTTGCCGCCGGCGCACTGGTGACCGGGCTGGGAACGGCCAGTGCGGCGTCGGCCAGTGTGGGAGCCATTCCGGGCGGCGGCCAGGCCGCAACGGGGTGCCACATAGTCTCGGATCTGTACCGTGACGGCAACACCATCTTTGCAGCTGCCGAGACCGTCCCCTGCGAGGTCCCTATCTCCGTGGCCCTGTACCGCAACGGCGAGCTTGTCGCCCAGCAGAGCGGCGGTGCTGCCCCCCACATCGAATTCCCCTGCACCCCCGTCAGTTTCGACGTGTTCTGGAAGAACAGCCGGGGGGACAAACTGACCACGAACTGCTTCTGATCGCCCTGGGGACGGCGGGGCTGCTTCCTGCTCCGTTCGCGTCGTCAGTAGAACACGGCGACAACCTTCGGGACGCCTGGGCAGCTCCAAACTGGTGCGCCACCCACGGCGAAATCTGGAGCAAGGTCGCCGAGCTCCAGATCAAACATGTCTGAATGGACACCGAACCGCGTCGGCCCGGCCGCCCCGAAGTGGGTGACCGGGTCACCGTGTCCCTCCGACCGGAACCCGTCGCGCGCGCCCGCTGACACACCGGGCTGGACCACCGCGGCCGGTCCGCCACAGCCTCGCGGCTTGAGCCACATCCGGTCGTCGGCAAAGTCGCGAACCGTGCCAGCGTCAACGAGCCACACGCAGCGTGACGACGCGCGGTGCGGCAGTGCGCACGGTCGGCGGCATGAGAGTGAAGCGGATGCGACGCTGAGCGTTGTTCCGGTATCACTGGGACATGGGCGAGAAGACTGAGACGGCGGGCGTTCCGGATTGGGTCGACCAGCTATGGAGTGAGCTGCGCTTCAAAGAAATTGTCGGGCGGGAGGGTCGTCTTGGGTTCCAGCGCATTTCTCAGCAGATCATGAAGGCCGTCGAGCGCGATGACCTCCTCGACGTCCGCCCCGTCGGTAAACATGGCGACTTCAAGTGCGACGGTTGGGGAACGACGGTTCCGACAATGGTGGCTTGTCTCGCTCACAGCGCCGGCGGGTTCCCGGGTTTGCTCGGCGAAGGGCGAACGCCCCGGTGGAGTGGATCATCCGGTGCCGGGGCGTTCCCTAAGCCGGCCGAGTGTCGCCGCCCACTCGGTGGAGCGTGGGTCCCGGCCGCGTTCATCCACTCCTGGATGCCATCGTTGAGTATGGGTAGGTAGACCGTGCCGGGTTGCGTGTCCCCGGACGGGGCGGCCGGCGGTGGGGGCGGAGTTTTGCGACGCCGCCGTGGAACGAGACTGCCGGGCAGTCCGGCGGACTGTTCGGGGCGACTGACCCGCCAGCAGGTAGAGAGCATGGCACTGCTCGGCTTACCGCGTCCGCCGTTGACGGACCGCTGCATAGCTGTGAATTCGACCGGATTCTCTGATGCCATGGTCGGCCGAAGGGTTGAGACGGTCAGGCAGCGACCAGACCCGATGCTTCGGCGTCGTTGTAGAAGTCGAGCAGGAAGTCTCGATTATCAAGGACGTTGGTGGCGACGACAACATATTGCCCTGGCACGACGTGTGTGTATCGCGCCTGGCAGTTCGAGAAGATGTCAATTTTCCGGAAACACACCCGAACAAAAGTGTTCTGATTGCTCCTGACATTGATGTCACTGCAGGCGGTGGTTGTAGTGAAGGGCGTCGACTTGAACGAGCCCGCCGGCTTGTTGTAATAGTGCGAGCCGCCATAGCAACTGGCGGCTGCGGCCTGCGCCGGTGAGGAGACCACGCCAAAAAGCAATGCTGACATGGCGGCCACGGCCATGGCGCCGCCTACAATACTGGTGTTTCGCATCTCTGGTTCTCCGTTCTGGAGACGTCATTCGAACAAGATGATTAGAGCAGCCGATCTCACCTTCTGTCCCATTGGTGGCCGGTACCGGCCAAATACCAACCCTCGACCATCGAGCTGAACGGGTGACGCCCTACCGTGGCTGCCGCTACTGCACCCCGGAAACCGTTGGAGGTGTGCGGTCGGGACCCGTACGTGCCTGCCGTGCGTGCGCTTCAGCCGACCGGCCAGAAGATGGACCTTGGTAACCTGCCCCAGCTACTGGGCGATGCTCGCCAGGGCCAACCAGAGGATTCGTGAGGCGCGAGACAGGCATCGTGGTTACCAGCCGCAGCCTGGTTTCGAACCTGGAAACTGGTCCATGTAAAGGATGCAGGCGTCGCGGAACGGCAGGTCGGTGGGACGGACCTTGGTTTCGGCGATCACTTGGGCGGGGTCGGCGAGGTCATCGGGTCACACCGTGAGCTGGGTCGAGAAGTGGCCGCCGCCGGCGAGGGCGGCGCCAGCGCGAGACCGACCGAGAGAACCATCGCGACGCTGGTGCGTGCCGGGTCACAGCCCAGGCTCGGATGTAGCCAGAGTCGACGGGTTCCTAGAGGAAACGATGCAGGATCAGGCGGACCCAGTCAACCTCGACGTGACGCTGCGTAGCGCGCGGATTGCGGCAGGAGAGTGTGCCGCCGTTGCCCGCCAGCCGATCCGCGCAGATCCTAGAATCAGGTTCGTGCCAACCCTGCTCGAAGTGATCGGCAATCTCCATGACATCCCCACCGGCGACGGCTACACGGCGGGCCCGACCATCTTTGCCGTACGTCCATGGCTGCCCTCGGCAAATGCGGTGGTGCTCCGATGAGATGAAGTGCCAGAGGGCGTTATCACCGACTCGGGTCACCACTACCTACTTGAAGTTGACCTTGCCGTTGAAGCCGTCGAGGTATGGAGTGAGTGGCGGGCAGTAGCCACTCCCACTCCGGAAGAGGCAACCTACGCCGTAATCTACTACGGCGAACATGACGCATTTCAGCCCGTGGAATAGCCCCGTCTCGAACACAGGCCGGCGGACGCTTCTCGCGTGTGCATGATCCGCGGCGTGACCGGTATCCAGCCAACCGGCCTGACGTTACCCTATGTAGCGATCGAATCGCGGCATGATAGTTAAACCGATCATGCGCCGATAATTGCACTGCAAGTTATTTGAGAATATAGGTAAATCCGCATCGGCGGAGGTTGACAAGTGGTTGGACCCAGTCCGTCGGGGAAGGTGCTACATGTAGCCCATGGCTACGTGCGTTGAGCACGGTCCGGATGGGGACCAGGCCGGTCACCGAGCCGTCGGGTGCCCCGTCGACGGACATCCGACGTCCCCCTCGGCCTTGATCGATTGGTCGCGAGGACCGTACGTCCTGCTCTGAACCCGACCCACCGCTCGGTTCGACATCTGACGGTCCGGCTCTGCGGAATTTCCTTTGTGTCCTTTCGGCTGGTTTATGCGCCGGAACGACGTCGGGTCCAAGACGCAAGTGGGACCTCCGGGCGAGGCGAATCGTGCGATCCTCGCGTTGATATCGAGGGCTACCTCGCGTTGATACCGAGGGCTACAAGATCATTGATTTACATCAAGTCCACTTCAGGACGCGGAGATACCGGTGGCCAAGGGTAAAGCGACCCGCAAGGCGAGGCAGGCTACCGACGTGCCGCGCAAGGACTCGCTATCAAAGACGACGCTGGCCGCGTTGTTGTCCGGAGTCGTCCTGCTGGTCCTCACGGCGATTCTTACTCCGCTGGGAAGCAAGGTCGTTAATGGAATATGGTCCGATAGCCCACCCAGGTTGCCAGGCACCTCCGCGACCGGGGCCCCTTCCGCCACCACGATCTCCAGCTCGACAGGATGCCGGCCCGGAGGGCTACCGATCGCTGTCAGCTTGGAGTACGACTTCACCGGATCCGTGTGGTGGGCCACCTCGCGTAAGCTGACGTCAGCCACGGTCGAGAAGCTGAGGGCGGATACCGCTCCATCCGCGGTACTGGCGGGTTACGAGCCGGTCGCAAGTGAGTTCCAGGCGGGAACGCTGCTGAAGCTGGTTCTCACTGGCTGCGGTCCGGCGACGGTCGTCGTAAAGGACATACACGCCAGCATCCTCAAGAAAGCCGACCCCCTTTCCGGCAGCGTGGTCTGGCAACCGCCACAAGGCGACCTTGATGTGACCTCGATGGCCTTCGACCTCGATTCCTCGGCGAGGCCGGCGGCGTTCGAGTATGACGTCATGTTGAACAAGCGACGTGGAGACTACTTCCTTAGACACGCGACGCAGGTGAGTGCCGGCGAGACCGTCCCGTTCGCAGTCATGGGCCTGAGTGCGCGCTCGTACGTCGAGTGGTCGATAGTGATATCGACACTCGTGAGTGGGCATCCATGGGAGTTCGCTGTCCTACTTCCTGGCGGGCGGCCGATACGGACCACCGCCGTCGCCGCCACCTACCAGTCGGCCTACCTGCTCGACAACGTCGGCGTCCGATACGAGCCCGTAGACCCGACGCAGCTCGTTGCGGAGCTTCACGGTTCACGTTGAGGCCGCCGATCCTTCTCGGTCAGTGCAGCAACCTGTCAACCAACGATGCGAGCGGAGAGTTCGCCATGTCTCCCAAGACGGCAGTGGGCGCGCTGCTGACGGTCTGCTTCTGTGTCGTGAGCGTCGCCATAGTTGTCACTCACTTTCGGCGTCCTCACACCGAGGGCGCTCCCCAGGCGAACTCGGACGCCGGGACGTACGCTTACATCACGAGCGACGATCTCCTCTTGATGCGAGGCGACAAGATCGTAACTCGAGTCCCTCGCGACTACGCCGCGGAAGATCCATACGAGAACCACGTGGTCTGGACCCGCAGCGGTCACTTCGTGGCGACCCTTTCCACCGGCCTCCTTCATGAGAGCGACCTGCCGAAGCAGGAGTTGGTGTTCATCGACGTGCGGGACGGCGTCGTCAAACGAATTCCATGCCCACGCTGCTCAGATCTCGTGGCGGTGGGCGCCAACGACGTGCTCGTGACCGCGTGGGGGATCGATCCCGATGCGGGTAGAAGCTACTTTAGATACACCTTGGACTCGACGACTCCTGCCAAGGCGACGCCTGTCGTCCTTGGCGACGGGAACGAGGGCATCCTAGTCGGAACGGAGCGGTCCGTACTTACCGTGGACCCTGGATCCGTGAACGGTACCTATCAGCAGCACGTAGTGTTGCACGATCTCGTCAAGTCGACTGTCGTCGACTATGGCTACTTCGACTCGAACGACTACGTACGTGCCACGGTGGATCCAGGTTCGAGCGCCACAATCGCACTGGCAGTCAATCCGAATGCCGGTACGTGTGAACGCACATCCCCTATCAAGCTCTTGGCCGCGAACGGCGGCATCGTTAGTACGGACATGCGTGAGGCCGAACCGCCCGGCTACCTGGAGGGGGTCCCGGGCGGCGTCTCCGTGAACGACCTGTTGTGGGCGGCCGACGGCCACCTCCACGCGAGCATGACGTCCTGGACGTGCGATACGCGCCAAAGAGCCGAGAACGACAAGCAGATCTTGGATAGTGCGAACTCGATCTTCAGGCTCGATGGTGAGCGCTGGGTTAAGGAGAACTCGGACCGTGCGACAGTGTTCCGCCAGGTCGACGACGGCTCGTGGCTGACACTTCTCATACCCGACTGCATCGGGCCCGTAACGCATTCGAGTCCGACTACATACTGCAACACGGGAACCTTGTATCGCGATCACATGGGGCAGCGCGCCAAGGTCGCGGATGGCGTCATCTCGATTTCCGTCCCGCAGCCGGGCCATGCGACCAATCCGCCGCCGTCACCCTCGATAGCTGCGACGGACCCCCTCGATCTGGTCGCGCCGATGGTGGGTATCTGGTATGTCCACGGGGCGCGTATGGTCATCCAGTCCGACCATACCGGTACCTCACTTTGGAACGCTGGACCGTGCCACGATCCATCCCAAAGTCCCGACAGCCTCATGTGCTCCGGTCATGCCGACCTAACGTTCACCATCGCGAGTGGTTTGGTCGTTGGCCGCTACGAGGCGGTCCTCTACCGGGACCGCAACGACAAAGTGGTGCATGAGTACGATGCCGGGGACGACGGCATCAAGGTTGGCGACACATTCAAACTGGTGCGGGTCGAAAACGGTGTATTGAAAGAAACAACCAACATCCAGGGCAATCCCTACTGGTGCTCGGCGGACGCCAGCGCGGCCTGGCATAAAGAATGCAATGCGTAGTCTCTGGCTCACCGCATGAAAAGCCTAGATGATTGTCGTTAATGCCGACGGGTGCACGTTTCCGGTGCACTAACATCGGCATGAGCGGACGTTTCGTACGGCAAGATCAACGGTGTGCGAGCCGTCCTCAAGAGCCTCGACCTCGATCCCGACCCGTCGACGCTTCCTGCCGATCCGTCCGAGTTCGCGTTGCTAGCCCGCATGATCGTCGGCCCGCCCGACACGCCGGGCGAGGAGTCCTTCGACGTCACCGTCTGCTCGCCGGAGTGGCTGGCCAAGACCTGTCGCGAGGTCGGCGGCATCTACCACGCGCGACACCATCTCGTCGTCAGCGTCGAAGACTTCGACGTTCGCGTGCTCCGAGCCTGGCTCACGGCGAGGGTGCGGGAGGTTGAAGCCGACACATGGTCGGAGATCGGCGAGCGCCTGGGCAGGGGGCTACTGGGAGTTCGAGGACTATCGCTCCTGACCCCCGCTCATCGGTAGATCCGTCAGCTTGGCGAGCAGACCCCGTCGCCAAGCTGGGTAGCACGCTGATCGCGGCCAGATCAGTGCGCCGAACACAGGCAGCCAACCCACGAAATTCCGCGAGTGCGGACAGGGATTGTCATACCCTGGGGCCGTCCTCGCTCAAGGTGCGCTGGCTCCGGATGACCGCACCCGCAGTCGGAGAAGGTGACAGCCCGTTCAAGCCGGGCCGAGTCCGGGGCCGCTCGACTCGTCAAGCGGCCCCAAGCCTCATCGCGGCAATTCAGCACGTCGGACGGCCGTGTGCAGAAGTGGACGTCCGCGACGGCAAACTCCAGCTACGGCGCGTGACGGACGGCCGGGGGCCAGCGCGCGCGGATTGCCAGATGAGTTCGCTAGTGGGTAACGGGATCGGGCATCATACGTCCGTGACGATCTGGGATCGGGTTTGGCAGAGGAAGCCAGTGGAGAGTGCGAGTGCCCCACTTCCCGCTCGTTCTGTCGATGAGGGGCATATTGGCTATTTGCGAGGTCTCCTGTTCACTTTGAAGGAATTCGAGGTATTCGAGGAGCTGACAGACCTGTTGATAGCGGCGAGCCGATTCGACGAGGCGGCTATTGCGGCGTGTTTCGTAGCCGATGGTGGTTACGTTGACGCGCTTGCTCGACTGGACCAGCCGCTCGATACTCCCGAGACGTTAGCGCTGGCCATCGCGCAGTTGGAGCAGCGTGGCGCTGTATCGGGGGAGTATGAGGAGGCGGCCAACGCCCTCGCCGAACTGCTGTACCGGCACGGACTTCTGGATCAGCTGCTGACCAGGGCGGACCCCGGTGACGGCACTGCCGGGGACCACTTCGCCGCCATGCGCGCAGCCGACGTGCTGATCGAGCGGCAGCGCACAGGCGAGGCGATCGACGTATTACTGGCACAGAGTGCGAACAGCGGCGCCCAGCACGCGGAGGTCGGCCAGCGAGCTGTCGCATTATTGCTCGACACCGGCCGATTCGAGCAGGCATTGGCGGTGCTCTGTGACCGCGCCGACTCCGGTGACTGGGACGCCGACGAGCAGTGCGCCCGGCTGCTGGTCGAGCACGGTCGGCTGAGGCAGCTACGGGCACGGGCGGATTCCGGCTCCTGGCACGCGCGTCAGCTGCTGTCGAGCCTACTGGCCGACCGAAGTGATTTCGTAGAGCTGCGGGAACGCGCAGATGCCGGCGATGTTCTTGCCGCAAGGCGGCTCGCCGAAGCTCTGGCTGCGAACGGCCAGGAGGACGAATTGCGCAGGCGTGCGGCCACAGGCGACCGAGCGGCCGCACAATACTTGGCCGACCTTCTGATAGCGGACGATGAAACCGCTCAGGCCGCCTGTATTCTTCAAGCGAGCAGCGATGCTGGCGACCTGTTGGCCGCCGAACTCTTGGACCAGCTAAATATGGAAGGAAACCTGCAGCCGAACGTTTCGCAGAATTAAACATACCTCACACCGGCGCACTCATCTCGGCCATTTCCGTGCGTCGCGGGCAGGCGTGGGTTACACAGAGTGTGACGGCCTTGCCTCCGTGCGCGATCGGCTCGCCGGAGATGGGGCCGCCGGGCAATAGCTATTGCCGCAGTCGCCAGGGCGGTGGTGGGGGAACCGCCGATCGGGGCGGGGGTTACGGTGGATCAATTGCAACTCGAGGATGAGGCCGCGGATGATTGACATGCAGGAGTTCGCGCGGCGGCTGAGCACGCTCGGAGCTGATGCGTTCACCAGCGACGACGTGGTGGAGCTGGCGACCGCCGCCGATGTTCGGATCAGCGTTGACCTTGAGATCGACGCCTCTGTGGCGCAGCGCTTGCTCGATCAGATTTCGCCCACGCCGCCCGTCACCGCAGCGCAGATCACCGCATTGCAGTGGCCGCCACCTGTGTCTTCCCGGCCGGCGGCGCCTTCGGTGTCGTTCTCCAGCCCGGGTGCCGTCGATGGCCCGGCTGATCAGCCGTCGCGACCGCGCAGGTCGGGGCCCGCGCGTGGCGATCGGCGACCGGGCCCTCGACGAACTGGCAGGTGAAACCACTGGCCCGCGCTGGCAGTTCCTGCCGCTGGGATGGCGGCGAGTGGCCGACACTGCACGGGTACCGACACAGTGCCGGCCGCGCGGGACTCGGAGCCGGCTGGACTACATGTCGTTTGCTTCCGCGAAGTCACGGCGCTGTTTGTGCTGAGCGGCTGGCGGTATGGCAGGCCAGCAGCGCGGATCCCGGCATGAGAGGAAACCTTCACGGCTTGATCGCTGGTGAGCGGCGGCCGGTCGTAGCGCATCAGGGCTTACGGCCCACCGCGCAATACACGTCGAGTTCCTCCGGTTCTGTTCCCGGCTGCGGCCGCCACAGAGAGGTCGACACCACGCCGGGCTCAAGCAGTTCCAGATCCTGGAAATAGCCGCCGATCTCCTCGGGAGTGCGCAGGTTGTAGGGGTGACCGTTCTGCTTGGCGACCCGCTGACTCTCCACGCTCTGCGCACTGGTGCTCGTCCCGTCGCTCACCGCCAGGTAGCTACCCGACGGCACGGCGTCGAGTAGCCGCTTGACGATCGAGCGGGCCTCGTCGTAGTCGGCGACGTTGCCCAGGATGCCGATCATGGTCAGCGCCACGGGCTTGCTGAAATCGAGCGTCCGGGCCGCTTCGCTCAGGATCCGTTCCGGATCCTCCACGTTGGAGTCGATGTACGCGGTCTCCCCCTCCGAAGAACTCGTCAGCAGCGCACGGGCGTGCACCAGCACGAGCGGATCGTTGTCGACGTAGACGATCCGCGAGTCGGGCGCCACTCGCTGCGCGACCTCGTGGGTGTTGTCGGCAGTCGGGAGACCGGTGCCGATGTCCAGGAACTGCCGGATGCCGCCCTCGCCGGCGAAAAGCGTGACCGCCTGGATGAGGAACCTCCGCTGGGCCTGGGCGACCGACGCGATCCCTGGGTTCGCCGATCGGAGCGCCTCGCCCAGCTCCCGGTCGACGGCGTAGTTGTCCTTGCCCCCCAGGAGGTAGTTCCACACCCGCGCACTACTCGGCCGGCTCATGTCGATGTTGGGATCAGTCATCAAGAAACCTTTCGATGAGGTGGCCGTACGAAATCGATCATAGGCAATGCCACCTCTCAAATGATGACTACGGGCCGACAAGGCACCGCGGGCCACCTTCCACGGCCGGGCCAGACGACGGAATGTAACGGCGTTTGCTGGCCGGCGCGCACGGACGGCGGCAGATCCGGATGTCTGATCAAGCCTGCGTTCGGTCTTCGGCCGAGAAGGTTCAGGGCACTGGTTGGAGCTGAATGAGAAACATCCAGTTGTCACCATCGGCGCGGTACGCCGCCCGGACCCGGTATGTGCCCGGGTGCACGGCGATATCGAGCGGGTGCACGGGCTGCTGCGGGAGTTGCCCGACATCGACCTGGCCGGCGGGGTCGGCGGCACGCTGTTGCGGGAGGCGGCCGTCGCCGGGCAGGCCGAGATCGTCGAGGAGTTGCTCCTATACGGTGTGGACCCGAATCGACCGTGGTCCAGCGGCGTCGAGCCGGTGAGCTGGCTCGCCGAGCAGGGCGCCTGGAACATCCTGAACCGGGTGCTGTTTCACTGCAGCCGCCACGGGCCGGCTGTTCCCGAGCGGTCGCTGCGGGCGGCGCTCGCGCTGGCCCGGACCTGGCTCGGCGTCGACCCGGAACAGAAGCTGCGCCGGCGTCTCGACGCGGTGAACGACCCAGCGACCGTGGTCGACCGCGACCGGGTGCCCGCGTGGCGCGACGGCGGCCCGATGGTGACGCGGATCCGCATTCGCACCGGCGACGGCCGCCAGGACCAGGTCTGGGCGGCGCACCACGCGGTCGTCACTTTGTTGGAAGATGAACTGGGTGTCGTCACACCGTGCGATGAGCTCGCCGAGCGCGCCTTGCACGCCGCCGACGTCGACTCGTGCGACGCCGCGCAGGCTTTCACGACGATCGCGGAGCGCGCGGAACGCGATGCTGAGGTGTTCGACTGGCTCGCTGCGCGGTTGGCCCATCCCACCTCCGAGCATCGGTTGTTCGCGGCCCAGATTGTGCACCGGCTGAGTTTCGACAGGCGGCCGTTCGCCGCGCACGCAGTGGACGTACTCGCCGACCGGATCCGGGACGAGCCGGACCCGGCGGTACTCGACAGCCTGATCGGCGCGTTCGCCGAGTTCGCTTACTGCGCCCGACCTGGTGGGTACCTGAGCGAGATCCTGCCGCACGCCCACCACCGCGATCCGTTGGTCCGCGCTCGGGTGGCCATGGAACTGAGCCGGCCCATCGGTTCCCGGCGCAACCCGACGGTGCCTGCCCCGACGTGCCCTTCATGGCCCGCGCTCATCACCACGCTGTTCGAACTGGCTGCGGACCCGGACCCCGACACCCGCACGGCGGCACTCGTCAGCCTCGCCGATGCCCACCACGACACCGCGCACCTCCGCGCCATCTTCACCGCCCACCTGAGCGACCCGCACCCGCCCGCCCGCATCACGGCAGCCGTCGGACTGGCGCTGCGCGACGACAGCCGCGGCCGCGAGGCGTTGCATCGCCTGGAAACCGACCCGGCCACCGCGGTGGCAGCGCGGGAATCGCTCGACGACATCGACCGAATCCCGGGCCGACAGCGCCCGCTGACCCAGCACTGACAGCGCCGCCCGCTTGTCGGCCTTGTCGAGCCCCACCAAAACCCGTGGACAGGGTGCAGAGCTGATCGCTCAGGCGGCCGGCCGCGCGTGCTCAGCGGCAAATCCGGTGAAGCGGCACCGGATACGGCTCGTCGTCCTCCCGATCCGGGTCCGGTTCGACCGGGTGTTCGCCAGCACAGAAGGGGCGCTCGAATGCGAACGGCTCACCGACGGTCTCCGCGATACCGCCGTCCGGGGAAAGGCTCGACGAGCGTGAACCGGGGGCCTCGCACGCTCCCCGGCAACGGCCTTCCCTGAGCCCCGTGGGGCACATCGGCGCCCACTTCCCGACGACAGCCCCGCGGCTCAGGATCACGACAGTGTCAGCTCGTAGTGGCGGTAGCCGTCTTCCTCATGGGTGTACGCGAAGCCGTACCTCTCGTACAGGCCCTGCGCCGGATTGCCCACGAACACCCCCAACGACAAATGGGTGAAACCAAACGTCCGCGCGTCATTCATGTACGCCTGCAGCAGCACCGCTCCCCGCCCACCCCGGCGGAAGCCCTCGAACACGTGAATCGTCAGCAGCACCGCCCGGCCCCGGATCGCCCGCCAGGCCGCGTAACCGACCGGTTCCCCGTCCGCCTCGAGCACCACCGTGCGATCCAGATCGCCGATCCAGGACGTCAGATGCCGGTCGGTGGCAGCCGCCCACCGGGCCTCGTGCTCCGGTTCGATCTCCCGCATGTAGGCGACCTCCCCCCGCCAGAACATCGGAAGGTCATCAACCTTGGCACGTCGCAGCAGATCAGTCACCGCATGATCATCTCACCGACGCCGACCGATTTGGATGTCACCCGGCGACCCCCATCGTCCGGCGGGGCAGGCGTCGGAGGGTGGTCGGTCCGTTCCTGCACGCGTGGAAGGCCAGGCATCGTCGGTGTCCCGGCATCAGGGCAGTTACCAGCTGCGGGAGATCGAGCTCAACGGCGCCGCCGACTACGCGAAGATCACTACCTCGCTCCGCTGCTGCCGGGGCGGAAAGCTCAATGCGTACCGGGTCACAGCCCAGGCTCGGATGTAGCCAGAGGTCGTCCTCGTCGCCGGTCAGGGTAGCCGGGTCGACGGGTTCCTCGAGGAATCAATGCAGCCCTGGCAGCGGGGAACACCCCGGGAAAGGCACTCGCGCGGTCTTTTCGACCGGCAGGTCGGCGTCGTGCACCTCGAACTCGTGCCACAGCCGCGACCGCGACTGTCGAGCCTGATCCGGGCGCTTCGAGGTCATGCGCGGTTGCGGCCTCAGGTCTGGGTCACTGGGTCATGGCGACGTGGTGGCCGGTTGGGCGGCGTTGATGACCTGGGTGAGGGCGGCGTGCAGATTTCTCAGGTCCTGTAGCGGCATGCCGAGGCGTTGCACGACGGCGGGTGGGATCTGCTCGGCGCGGCTGCGCAGTTCCTTGCCGGTGGTGGTGAGGGTGACGGCGAGGCTGCGTTCGTCGGCGGGGTCACGATCGCGGCGGAGGTAGCCGATGGCTTCCAGGCGTTTGAGTAGTGGTGACAGGGTGCCGGGGTCGAGCTGCAGCAGCCGGCTCAGATCGCGTACGGATAGCGGCGCGTGCTGCCACAGCGCCAGCATCACCAGGTACTGCGGATGCGTCAGCCCCATAGGCTCCAGCAGGGGCCGGTAGACGGCCACGACGCTGCGCGCGGCGACGGACAGGGCGAAGCACACCTGCTGCTCGAGGGCCAGCGGGTCGTCAGTGTCGAGCAGGTCACTCACCGAGATTCTCCTTCACTCAGATGTTAGTCTACCAATGGTTGGTGTACAAACCATTGGTATACCAATGATGTTGGGCGGCATGGAGTGCCGCGTCTCAGAGAGGGCGCGTTGTGACGAAGGACGGCACGGTTCGGAAGCAGAACCGGTTCATGCGCTGGTTCCACCAGACGTTCGACAACTGGTTCTTCCGCTCGATGATCGGGCCTGCGCAGACCACGGGCGCCGTGCACGGTGCCGAGAAGGAGGCGCGCGAGTACTGGAAGCGTGATTTGGAAGCCCGCAAGCGTTACACCCGCGAGCAGCGCGAGCAGAGGCGGCTGGCCCGTGAGGCCGAGCGCGACTGATACACCCGCCGCCAGGGCTGTCACCGCCGGGCTGTCTCGACGCGGTTCGCTTGGCCGGTGTTGTGGGTGGTCAGCGCTGCGGGAACCGGTTGTTCGACACGGCGTTTTGCAGGTCATCGGCGAAGGCATCCGGGCTTCTGGTGCGTACGTAGGCCGAGACGGCGTCGTAGAAGCCCTCCTGGAAGGCGGGGTTCATCGCCTCGCCGTGCGTCACGGACAACAGCACCGCGGAGGACCACAGGGTCTTCGAGGACTGCCGTTGGTACGCGGGCAGCGAGGAGACGTCGACGTTCCGCAGCACTGGCACCGATCCCTTGGCCTTGTTGAAGGCGATCTGGGTCGCCGGCGTGCTGATGCCGCTCAGGAAGGCGAGCGCGTTCTTGGCATTCTCCGCCTTGGTGGCGGCGACGAACACGTCGACGACGGCGAGGAAGCTCCCGTCGGTGCCGGGGAAGGCCGCGGAACCGAAGTCCGTGCCCTCCTGCGCTCCGGCGGCGACCAGTTCACCGTACGCCGAGTCGTTGAGCGATTCGAAGGCGCAGCCACCGCTCGCGAGCTTCTTCGTCGCCGCGTCCCAGGTCAGCGTGCTCGCCTCGGGGTCGGCGTGGGAGAGCATGTCGCCGAAGGACTGCAGCGCCGACCGCACTTTCGCGCTGCGCCAGTCGAGCCGGTCGTTGGCCAGGTCCTTCCAGCCGGACGTTCCGATGGTGCTGAGCAGCGTGTTCTCGAACAGCTCGGCGGTGGTGAACGGGTCGTGGCCGCCCAGGCACAGGGCGGTCGCTCCCGAGGACTCGACCTTCTGCAGGTCACTCAGGAACGCGGAGACGGTGTAACCGGCCCCCGGCGGCGCGATGCCCGCCTTCCTCAGCAGGCCCACGTTGTACCACAGCACGTTGCTGCGATGCGCCCCCGTCGGGATGCCGTACGGCTTGCCGCCGTGGTTGAGCGATTGCCGGATCGTCGGCTGCATCGCGGCGCTCACGTCGCCGGTCAGCACCGACGAGACATCGCGGACCGTCCCGCGATCGGCGTAGCCCTGGACCGACTTGCCGGTGAAGGTCTGCCAGACGTCGGGCGGGTTGCCCGCCCGCAGCCGCTTCGCCAGTTCCACGATCGCCTGCGAGCCGGCGCCGCCCGCGACCGCCGCGTTGACTGTCTCGACCCCGGGATTGGCCCCCTGGAACGCGGCCAGCAGGGTGTTCAAGGCCGCCGCCTCCGATCCGGACGTCCACCAGGACATGACCTCGAGCCGGCTGGTGTCCTTGTCGGCGCTGGTCGGCCTGTCGCCACCGCAGGCGCTCACTGCCAGTGTCATGCTCAGCGCGACGGCCGCGGCCGCGCGGTACCGGATGCTCATGCCGCGCTCCCGCTGATCGTGGTCGCTCGGGCGGCGCGGTGCACGCTCGGCCGGGCGACGAGGTCGAAGACGGCGTAGAGGCCGACGACCGCGAAGCAGACGGCGGGCACGACGAACGAGATAGCCGCATTCGTCGCGTCGACGATCGCGCCCTGCACCACCGGCATGATCGCGCCGCCCACGATGGCCATTACGAGGCCGGCGGCGCCGAACTTGGTGGCGGGACCGAGACCCTTGAGGGCGACGCCGTAGATCGTCGGGAACATCAGCGACAGGCAGAAGGACACTGCCACCAAGGCCATCACCCCGGCGAGGTTGGGGCTGACCATGGCGAAGGCGCACAGCAGGACTGCCAGGAACGCCAGGATCGTGAGGACCTTCGTCGCCCGCACGCGGCCGATGAGCCACGTCATGAGGAATCGCGAGACGAGGAAGACCAGCAGGCTGAGCTGTAGGTAGAACCCGCCCTTCTGCAGGCTGCCGCCGAGCGCCTGCTGCACGTACACGATCAGATACGTCCACGTGCAGACCTGGGCGGCGACGTTGAAGAACTGTGCCACGACGCCGTAGCGGTAGCGTTTGCTGTGCCACAGCACCCGGAACAGGCTGCCGGTGCCGCCGTCGCCCGGCCCGGCGTCCGGGAACTCCTCGACGATCGGGGGCGCCTTCTGACTGGCGATCGCGACCGCGATGATGAGTAGCACGAAGCCCAGGCCGAGGTAGGGGCCCATGACCGCGCCGAGCTCGCCGGCGCGGATCGTGTGCAGCTGGGCCGGCGACAGCGATCCGATGTCCACCGGGTCGGCCAGCCGGGGAAGGATGAGGATGGAGGCGAGCAGCACCCCGATGTTCGTACCGACGGGGTTGAACGCCTGGGCCAGATTCAGACGCCGGGTTGCGGTCGCCTCCGGTCCGAGCGACAGGACGTACGGATTCGCGGACGTCTCCAAAATCGAGCAGCCGGCCGCGATCGCGAACAACGCCACCAGAAACGCTCCGTAAGTCATGATCCGGCTGGCGGGATAGAATGCGAACGCGCCGAGCGCAGCGAGGATGAGCCCGGTGAGAATGCCGACCTTGTAGCTGAAGCGATGGTTGATGAAGGCGGCGGGCAGCGCCAGCAGGAAGTACGCACCGAAGTAGGCCAGCTGGACCAGCGACGCCTGGAACGTGCTCATGTCGAAGATGCGCTTGAAGCCGGCCACCATCGGGGTCGTCAGGTCCGCGGCCACACCCCAGGCGGTGAAGCAGCCGATCAGCGCGATGAAGAGGACGACCATCCCGTGGCCGATCAGTGGTTCGTGTCGTGCCTGCTCGTTCTCCGACGCAGGCGACGTCGTGGCGACGCTGGCCATCAGGCTCCCTCCGAGAGGTGCATGAGAGTGCTTCCCTGTCGCACCCACCACGTCGAACGATCTGAAAGGTCGACGATGCGAGGGTGGCGGGAACCGGAATAGCGACCAAGCCCATTGTCGGCCATCAATAAAAGATCGGCTGGAGCCCAGCTTTCTTGCAGGCTACATCGCCTCGCAACGGCACGGAACCATCCGTGGCGTCGGGCGATAATGTCAGTAGACAGATGGTGCATGTTTGCGATGTGGCCATTCTGCAGCCTCAGGTTTAACGACGAATCGAGGAACTTTGATCATGCGACGCTCGGTCACGGAGCAAGAGAGCGGACCTGCGTCGGCCGTGGTAAGCGTCCGGCACCCAAGGGTCGGCTTACTGCGGCGAGGGTGCGTCGAGGGTTTCGGAACCTGAGCGCGAAGACCGCCAGACCGACCGGTGCGCCGAAACCCACCACATCCGGCCCTGAATGTTACCCGCCACGACGTCGGCAAAGCCACCAAACGGGCACCAAGTATAGAAGCACGCAAAAGGCACGGACTCAAGAACAAGCTTAGCGCACCCAGGAACGCGATCCGGCTGTGTGCTCCATCAGCGCGGACGTCGGGATGCGGCCACCGTGGCCTTCTTGCACTGTCGGTTCGCCCGGTCGGTGCCCGCGCCGGCGCTCGACATCCACACCTGCGTGCTCGACGGCGACAAGTTCTACGTGACCGTCCTGCAGTAGCGCCCGAGCGGCGCGCTGCACGCACCCCGGCCCCGCTGAACGTCACGCGCTCAACGCCGCCTTCCATGCCACTGGCGCCTTCTTGATCGACCTCGTCCGGTCACGGTCGTAAATCGTCATGCCCCCGACTGCGCGGGCGAATGGATGACCGGCAGCCGAGCCTTCGGCCCGCCTTCCGGCATCACCCGGAACCTGGCGAACACGACCACACCGAAATCGATCAACATCATCGCGGCTACGTCGCGGCGATTCTCGGCGTCCTCAGCCGAATGGGGCCACCGGCAAACAGCCCAAACCAGCGACCTGACCGGGCCCCGCTCCGTCATGGATGACACAGAGGGGTGCCAGATCCGGATACTCCGCGGGCCTCAGACCTGATGGAGACGTCGGCGTTGCCGTCGACTGACGGTGAACGCCTGCCCTCTGACAATCGGGGCAGATTCCGCATCGACCGTGCGGCATAGTGTTGCGGATGTACGAGGATGCGCTCATCGAGTTACGCCGCGACATTCACCGGTGGCCCGAGCTGGCGGGCTCGGAACAGCGCACCGCCGCCTTGGTCGCCGACCGGCTGCGGGCGGCGGGGCTCGAGGTGACGACCGGCGTCGGCGGCCACGGCGTCGTCGCGATCCTGCACGGCGACGAGCCCGGCCCGGTCATCGCTTATCGCGCCGACCTGGATGCCGTCGCGGACACGGAGACGTTCGACAGCGACTTTCGGTCCCGAGTGCCAGGCGCGGCGCACCTGTGCGGGCACGACATCCACACCACGATCGCCGTCGGGGCCGCCGAGGGGCTCTGCCGCCGGCGACCCGCGCGCGGGCAGGTCGTCTTCATCTTCCAGCCGGCCGAGGAGAACTTGACCGGCGCCCGCGCCATGATCGACGACGGCCTGCTGGACCGCACCAGGCCACAGGAGATCTACGCGCTGCACTGCGCGCCGATCCCGGTCGGCACGTTCGTGATCACGCCAGGCGCCGGCCTTCCGGGGCAGGACCACTGCCGCATCTCCCCACCAGCCGCCGATGTCGAACGGATAGCAGCTGCCGTCGATGGCCTGTCCACTGTGCACAGGCCGCAGACCCCGGAGCAGTTCCAGCGACTGATCCAGGATCTCGCTACCGAGGACGGCCCGCTCTCGCGGTATGTGTACGTCCAGTCGTATGTCGACGCCGACGAGGTCCATGCCTGGTGGCGTGCGTGGCCGGACGACCGCTATCCCGAAATCCGCGACGAGCTGCGGAGGCTGGCGGACGGCGCCGCCATCGAGTTCCCGGCGCCCCCGTTCCCCGCGATGGTGTCCTCGCCAGAGCTCAGCCTGGCCGCAGCCAAGCCACTGCGTACTGTGGGCGAGATCGTCACCCTGTCCGCCGCCTACCCCTTCAACGGTGAAGACTTCGCCCTGTTCCTGCAGCGGATCCCGGGCGCCATGATCTTCCTCGGCGTGGCCAACGAGGCGGCCGGCCTGCACGGGATCACCCATGCCACCGACTTCGGCGCCGACGAGCGGGCCATCGGCCTGGGCGTCCAGGCCGTGGTCACCCTCCTGACGGATCGCCTGGCCGCGATCATGTGACCCAAGGGCGGCTCAAAGTCGCGACAGGATGAGCGCCGCGGCATCCGCTCATCGGCAGTTCAGGATGCCGACCGGCAGGGGACGCTGATCGCCATCCGTGACTGAGGGTCAGCTGTCAGCGCGCGACTCGCCGCAGATCCGCGCTTTCGCCGTGGCCGGCTCAGCCGCTTGTGCCGGTGGCTCGCCGCGCTTCGATGACGGGCAGGATGTCGTCCCGCGCTGGAGGTAACCGGCGAAAGCTCACGCGGCGTAGCGATCACAGAGCGGCCCGCAAGCGCGACCAGTGGCGGATCAGTACGTCGTTCGGTCAGGCAGCAGCGGTCGCATGAACGTCCGTTCGTACCGGAGAACGCAGGCCGACTCGTCACGGATCCGGTCTGCGGCGATGAACTCCGGGTCGTCGCCGAACCGGGAACGATAGCGTTCGTAGGTCGCCAGGCTGTCGAAGCTGAAAAGCGCCTCCGCTCGATCGCTCGCCCCTTCGGCCGGCAGGAAGTAACCGTGATGGATCCCGCCGTGCTTGGTCACCAGCCGCATCCACTCGCGAGCGAACCGTTCGAACGCCTCGATCTGAGCCGGGTCGATGGTGTAGTGCAC
The DNA here is from genome assembly GCF_040638275.1 of Actinoplanes sp. NPDC026623. NCBI lineage: Bacteria > Bacillati > Actinomycetota > Actinomycetes > Micromonosporales > Micromonosporaceae > Actinoplanes > Actinoplanes sp. NPDC026623. Next base: position 24,449 of record NZ_JBEZXZ010000074.1, read on the forward strand.
GACGCAGGTGATCATGCATCGATCCTATGGACGGCAGCAGCGCGCTCGCACGGCGGCATCCGTGTGTCGGTTCGCCGCGACGCCTACGGGCATCCGGAAACGGTGACGAGCCAATAGCGCGCGATCCGGCTTCCCTTTCTGCGGTAGAGGCCGTCACGTCACCGCTGGATGCCATCGCCTGTCGATCAGCAGGCACGGGCGGTTGTACAACGAGTTACGGCTGAACCGATCTTGTGGCTACGAAGGCTCAGCCTCGTTGAGCGTCAATGTGAAGATCCGAGGTCAACCGTTACCGGTGCCGTCACTATGCCGTCCTCGGCCGGGCTCGCGCGCACAGGAGATCAAGGGTGACTCACGGTGGCCGGCGACCTTGCGGGCGTTCGGTCGGTGAGCACGGACGGCGGCAGAGGAGGACGCCCGACCTCGTGCCATCGAGTTCCATTATGGCGGGACAGCACGTCACGGCCGCTGTAAGTACCGTGTGGTCGGTGATCGTCTGCGGCAGGGGGCTGGCACGGCTGGACGGTGAGGTGCTGGGGTGAGGGTTGCGATCGGGCACTCGTCGGCGGGCGCCCCTTTCGTACGAGTATGGGCTGCGCAGGGCGTGTCCATGGTCGGTGATCAGGTGACGGCGCTGGCGTTGCCGCTGATTGCAGTATTGGTATTGCATTCGGGGGCGGCGGCGGTCGGCCTGTTGTCGGCGAGTCGTATCGTGCCTTTTCTCGTGGGCTCGCTGCTTATCGGTGTTTACGTCGATCGGATGCGGCGGCGTCCGTTGCTGATCACGGCAGACATGGTGCGCGGCGGGCTGCTGGTGGTGCTCGTGGCCCTGGCCGGCGCTGGATGGTTGTCGCTTGCCTGGCTGATCGCCTTGGTCATTGTCGTGGGCGGCCTGACCGTGCTGTCGGACATCGCGACGCAAAGCTACCTCGTCGATATCCTCGCGGCTGACCGGTTGGTCGCGGCCAACACCCGCTTGCAGGTGACCCAGGCGGTCGCGCGGATCGGCGGCCCGGCCGCCGCTGGTCTGCTGATCGGGGCGTTCGGGTCCGTGCTGGCACTCCTGGTGGATGCGCTGTCTTTCGCGATCAGCGGGTTGCTGATCATCTCCATCAAGCTGGCGGAGCGTCCCCGGGTGAGGTCTCGCGCCAATGCGTGGATGGGGATCCGCGAAGGCCTTGCGCTTACCTATCGGCAGCCGGTCCTGCGGGCTTTGGCAGTGACCGCGGGATACAGCAACATCGTGGAACAGGGCTTGATGGTGCTGCTGACGGTCCGGTTCGTGGGCGAGCAAGGTCACTCGGCCGCGCAGCTCGGCGTCGCGCTCGCCATCGGTGCCGCCGGCACGGTCCTCGGTGGACTCGCCATCAACAGGCTTAGTCGGCGTTGGCCGGCCGGTCGGCTGTTGCTCTGCGGGGAGATTGTCGCCGCGCTCGGACTGGCCGGTACCGCTGTGGTCACTGCGCAGACTCAGCCGTTGACGGTGGCGTTGGTGGTGGCGCTGTGCGTCTTCGGGGTGGGCGAAGGAGTCGGCAATGTGCTCTACGCGGCGATCCGCCAGCAGATAGTGCCCGCTCAGTTGCAAGGTCGCGCCTACGGCAGCTACCGGTTTGTGGTGTCCGGGACAACACCGATCGGGCCGCTGCTGGCCGGTGCCGCCGCGTCGGTGCTCGGCACCGGCGCCGCCCTTCTCGTCCTGGCCGCGACCGCTGTAGGTATCCCGGTCTGGCTGTTCGCCGCCCAGGTCCGGCGGTTCGGCTCGGCGGACGCGCCCATCCCCGATCGTTCCGACAGCTGATTCCGGGGAGTCTGTCCGTGGCGGTCCTGCTAGCGCTGCTTGCCAGCCTCAGCTGGGGCATGTCCGATTTTGTCGCGGCCGTCAAGGCAAGGCAGTATCCGTTGCTGCTCGTGCTAGCGGTGTCGCAACCGGCCGGGATGCTGGTGCTGGCGGTGCCGCTGATCGTCCGCGGCGAGCCGCTCGTGGCCGACGGCCGGCTCCTGGCGGCGGTCGCTGCCGGGTTCGGTTCGGTCTTGGCGCTGGGATTCCTCTATTACGCGATGGCCAACGGAAGGATCGTCGTGGTTGCACCGGTAGCCGCCACCGGTGCCGTGCTGCCGGTGGCGTTCGGGATCATCCGAGGTGATTCTGTATCGGCGGTCGGCCTGGCCGGGATGGTGCTCGCGTTGGGCGGCGCGGCGGCAGCAGCCGTCGAGTCAGGCCCCGCCGACGGCCAGCCGGCAAACTGGCTTGGCACGGCAGCTGCCTTCGCGTCAGCGGTCTCGCTCGGATTCTTCTTCACCATGTTGGACATCGCCGGACAGTGCGACCCTTTCTGGGCCACCTTCGTTACGCGGCTGACAGCCTGCGCGGCGGTCTTATTACTGGTTCTAGCCCGCCGCGCCCGGTCCGCGACAAGTGGCCGGCCCAGCCGTTACCGAAATTGGTCGGCGCTGGCCGTCATCGGAATCTGCGACGCCGCGGCAGAAATCTCGTTCGCCACCGCATCCACAGCAGGGCAACTGGAAACCGCTTCGGTTCTGTCCTCACTCTATCCCGTGGTCACCGTTGTCCTGGCCGTCGTCCTGTTGCACGAGAGAATGCGGCCACTCCAAATCGTCGGCTCGGTCGGCGCACTGGCCGGAGTGATTCTGGTAGCCCATGCCACCTGACTGCGCTCACCACAATCTTCACGAAATCGAACACGAGAATTCACACATACAGTGTCAACCCCCGCCAGGCGGCCGAGAAATCTGGAAAGCCGCTGCCAACTCGACCGCCCCGCGCGCAGCAGTCCAGCCGGCCGACAGCGAGCCTCCAAGAGGCACCACAAATCGCGCGAGGGCCGCTGACCGCAACCGGCGAGGTGCGTCCGCCTGACCCACCACCCACCCCGGCCTGCCCGACCAACCCTCCTGCCGCGCCCACAACGCGGAAGCCCGACCACCCACCGCAAGGGGACCACAAGGGCAACCGTCCACTCAGCAGCGAGCAACCAAGAACCCAGCGCAAGGGGCCCCACCCGTCCACCGCAAGCAAAATGCCACCCACAAACCCGCACCGAACACCGCCGGGCAAGAACGCACACCCCTGATCAAGCCGCACTGCCGGCCCACGGGGAGAAGAGACGGCAGGGCGACAATCTCCCGCTGACCCCCGCCCTGAAGTCGCAGCCGATCGGGGTCGTCGCGAAGCCTGGCCGGTCTCTCACCATGGCGTAGATCTATTCGCCGGGAACACCGGCACCCAGGCGGAACAGGACCTCGCCCGCCTGCGGCACCATGAACGTCTCCGGGTCCGCCGCGTAGGCGTCAAGGTCCATCGCCGAGGGGTCCAGGTAATCGAGGTTCGCGCCGCGGACGATCTTCTCCGGGATCCCGGTGGCGAGGGTGACGGTGACGCGGTTCCGTTCGCCGTGCTCGGGATCCCAGGTGCCCGCCCCGCGCAGATGCGTCGAGTGGGCCAGCACCCCCCAGTGGAACCCCGAGAACGAGTCCCACTGTTTCAGGAAGTAGTCCCGGCAGTGGTAGCCGATCTGCTCGATCTCGGCGTGCATGGCGGAGATCCGGCTGATGTGCGGCGCGTACAGGATGACCTGGCCGCCGTCGGCGACGATCGGCTCGACCTTGTAGAAGCCCTTCGCGCCGGTCCACATGTCGTCGTACTTGGCGGGGATGATCGACAGCACCCGGCGCACCGGCGCGGCCAGGTAGCGCACGTGGGTCCGCGCGGAGACGTCGGCGCAGGCGGCCCAGGCCGTGTCGGGTGGCCCGAATGCCGCCGCGTGCAGCGCGCCGGTGCCCGATTCGACGACCAGGCACAGGGCGAGCCGGCGGCCGGGGATCATCGCCGCGGCCTGGTCGATCAGCGCGCGCACGGGTGTGACGCCGGTGGTGCCGATGATGTCCGCGCTGGTGATGAGCGCGCCGAGCCAGTGCGAGAAGTCGATGATCTCCTGGCCCGCGACGCCGGGGAAGAAGTATTTGTTGCCGCCGGAGAAGCCGACCACCTCGTGCGGGAAGACCGGCCCGACGACCAGGCAGACGTCGTGTTCCACCACCGCACGGTTCAGTACGACCTCGATCGGGGAGCGCAGCCGCCCCTCGGAGAGCTCGGCGACCCGGTCCGCGCCGATCCTGCCGAGCGAGACGAGCGCCGCCGGGTCCCACCACTCGTGGTTGCGTACGGTGAAGCCGGGGTAGGGGCCGCCCAGGTGGGTGCGCAGCTGTTCGTCGCTCATCGCCGCGTGGGTGCCGAGGGCGACGAGGACGGTGACCTCGGTGGCGCGGCCGTCGAGGGCCTCGTGCACCGCGCCGAGCAGCAGCGGCAGCGGGCAGCTGCGGGTGCCGTCCGGCACGATCACGCAGACGCTGCGCCCGTCCAGGTCCGCGCGGGTCAGCGAGGCCACGACGAACGCCCGCACGGCCTCGTCGTCGAGCACGGTGTCGGCGCCGCCGATGACCTCCGTCATTTCTGTACCCCTCCGCCCGTGCGGGCCGTTCGTCGCACACCTGTCCCCGATAGTGGTCGATAGCTACCCATAGTAGCCAATCGATTTACTCATTAGTTAGACATTTGTGGTCTTTCGGGTGGTTGATGGTGACAGATGCATGTGGATGTTGGTCTCGTTGACCTAGGACGCCCGTGCCCGGCGGCTCGACCGAGATCTGGCCGGGTCCGGCCCGCGGGCCGTCCGGGTCGTCGACGAGAGCAGCCCCGTCCCGGCTCTGAGCTCCCGCGACCCTCCACACCGTACTTCGACGCCCGCGAACCCGACGTCAAAGGGGGAATGGCGCATACGAATCCGACCGATGACAACGCATCACCAGTGTCTGCGGAGGACGCATGCATGCTTTTCTGACCGCCGTGCTCGTGCTGACCGGCCTGCCGGTCCCGGCGCCGGCATCCGCCCTGGACCCGCCGCCGTTTCTCGTCGGCGCGACCACCTCCGAAGACGACGTCATCGGCGAAGGCAACACCTGCGCCGGCTTCATCGAGGAACGCGCCAATCTGGGGGAGCAGCTGGGCGTCCGCCGGGTGTTCGCCGCCAAGGGCCAGTTGCCGTCGGCGGACGCGATCAATTGTCAGCTCGAGTACGGCGCGAAGCTCTGGTACTCGTTCAAGACGTCCTGCACGCCCTCCGCCGTGGCCGCGGGGTACTGCGACGGGGAGATCCTGTCCGTCGCCGCGGCGATGCCGGAGGACAGCATCCTGACCTACTTCCACGAGCCCGAGGACGACATGACCGGGGTCCGGTTCGTGCGGGCCTTCAAGCGGGTGTACCAGCTGGCCAAGACGATCAATCCGGGGATCGACGTGGTGCCGGTCTACATGGGCTACCAGTGGCGGCCGGACTCGACGATGGTCACGAGGGACGGCGCCGGCGGCGACCGCGAGGTCCGGGACTGGATCGTGCCGAACGCGTTCGCCGACGGGTACGGGCTCGGCCTCTACTGGCAGGCGAGCACCCGTGGCGCCGAGCCCGACGACCCGGTCGGCATCGGCAGCGACGCGCGGATGCTGCGGTGGTACGCCGCGTTCGGCGCGCTCGCCCGGCCGCTGTCGCTGACCGAGTGGGGGATCGACGACGACGTCGGCGTCCGGGCGTCGCGGGGGCCCGCGATCCGCGACTCGCAGGCCTGGCTGAGGTCGCACGGCTTCGAGATCGTCTGCTACTGGCAGCACGACAACTGGTACCTCGGGCCGTCGGTCACGCCGCGGGGTGGGTACCCGGATCCGGACGGCGTCGCCGCGTACCGGGAGATGGTCGCGGCCTCGACGCCGTGAGCGTCAGGCGCCGGGCGGCAGGGAGAACCAGAAGCGGCTGCCGCCGCCCGGGTTCGGGGCGACGCCGACCTCGCCGCCGTGTCGTTCGATGACGCGGTGCACGATCGCCAGGCCGAGCCCGGTGCCCTGGTAGCGCTCGCTGCCGCGGGCCCGGGTGAAGGCCTCGAAGATCGTTTCGAGCTGGTCGTCGGGGACGCCGATGCCGCGGTCGGCGACCTCGATGTGCCATCCGCCGCAGTCCGCCCGGTGTCCGGTGATCTCGATGCACGGGTCCTCGCCGGCCGGCGTGTACTTGAGGGCGTTGCCGATCAGGTTGTCGACGACCTGCCGCAGCATGGTGGGGTCGGCCTCGACGCTCGGCAGCGGCCACACGACGATCTTCGGCTGCTGGGCGCCCTGGCCGTTGACCCTCTCGCGGATCACGTCGGCCACCAGCCGGTTGAGGTCGACCTGGGTGGTGAAGAGGGTCCGGTTGTCGGCCGTGGCGTAGTTCAGCAGGTCATCGATCAGGGACTGCATGTCCTGCGCGCCGGCGTAGAGGCGCTGCAGGTAGTCGCGGTGCACCGGTTCCAGCCGACCCGCGGCCTCGTCCCGGAGCAGGTCGGCGTACCCGATGATCCGCGAGAGCGGGCTGCGCAGGTCGTGGGCGACGATGCCGGCGAACCCGACCAGTTCCGTCTCGCGCTGGCGCAACTGCAGCTCGACCGCCTCGCGGCGCTCGATGTCGTCGCGCAGCGCGGCGGTGGCGGCGTCCACCCGCCGCAGCGCGCGGTTGCGGGAGGTGATGACCGTGCCGGTGAGGGTGGCGAGCAGCAGGGTGATGAGCCCGCCGACCGCCCAGGCGACGACGTCGAGGTGCAGGTCGGTGCCGGGCAGCAGCCGGTCGGTCGGCGCCACGGTGAGCACCCAGTGCCCCTGCGGCACCGCGACGGTGAGGGTGCGTGCCGCCCGGCCGCGGTCGATCGGGGCGGCCGGACGCCAGCGCCCGAACTGCGTCGTGTCGCCGGCGGTGTCGTCGGCGAGGGTGACGGCGACGGTGTCGTCCGCGACCCGGCCGATCGCCTCCTTCAGGAAGTTCTCGCCGCGCAGGCCCATCATCATCCACCCGCGGAACAGCCCGGTGTCGGGCGCGCCCGGCGAGGTGGCGTACACGGGCGCGACCAGGACGAACGACAGTTGCCGTTGCCACGCTGGCAGCCCGGCGTCGCGCAGCAGCCGGTAGGTGGCGCTGATCGCGATCTGACCGGTGTCCCGGGCCCGGTGCAGGGCCGCGGTGGCCTCGGGGGATGCCGTCATGTCCTGGCCTTCCGCGTCACCGACGCCGTCGATGGGGTGTGCCATGACGACGAAGAGATGCTCACCGGTGTTGCCGGGCGCGGGGCGCAGCCGCAGGCCGGGGTTTCCGGCGTCACGCCAGAAGCGCTGCACCGCGGGACTCTGGGCGTGGCCGGCCGGCACGACGAAGTCGACGCCGGTGGCACCGGGCAGCCGCTTGCGGTTGGTGGCGGCGGTGATCGCGTTGAACTCGGCCCCCTCGAGCCGGCTCTGCGCGCCGACGGACCCGGCGAGGTCCTGCAGGGAGGTGCTGTAGCGCCGTAGCTCGGCGGTGAGCGTCTGCTCGACCGCGGCGGTCTGCTGGTTCAGCGCCTGGTCGAGGCGGTCCTCCTCGGTGCGGCCCAGCGCGAAGGCGGCCAGGGCCGTGCCGACCAGCCCCAGCGCCACTATCGGAACGAGAATCCGCAGCGCCCGCCAGCCGAGTCGTCGAGGCTCGCCACCGGGTGAGGTATCCACCGCCGGAGCCGATCTCACCCGTTGAGGCTACGCCGCGGCATGTGCGCGGAACGCCCGTTCGGCGATCCGCGGCCGCACGTATCCCATCGCGATCTGTCGCGTTGTTGGTATACGCGCAGTCACCAGGAAGGCCCCAATGGCACCAATAGTGCGGAGGTGGGCCGTCAGCCTCGTCGCCACCGCCCTGTCGACGTACGCCCTGGACGCGGGCGCCACCGCCGCGGGCGTCCTGCTGGTCGCCTCCGGCCTGCTCGACGGCCTCGACCATCGGCAGGCGGTGGCGTTCCTCGTGACGACCAATGTGATCTGGGCGCTCGGGCTGCGCGCCGGCGTACGGGCGAACTGGGCGCTCCTGGCGGCGACCGGCACCAGCACCAACGTGCTCTCCAAGGCGGCACACGACCTGACCCGGCGCCGCACCACCAGCGTCCGGGCGGCGCGCCTGGCCGCGGCCTGCGGGTACCTGGGCATGGAGCTGGTCAAGGAGGTGCCGTACTACGGCGGTGCCTTCGGCGCGGCGCTGCTCACCGACTCGGTCTCCTCGACCGCCGCGCTCGTCTTCCTGGGCGGCGCCAATCTCGGCGCCGCGGCCTACGAGGGTGGTCTCGCGCGGCTCACCGGACTCCTGCTCCGGCGCCGCCGCAAGGCGCTGGGGCCCGCGCCGGCCGAGGTCAGTACGGCGCCCGACCGTGGCGGGTGACGGTCGGATCGCGCCGCAGCACCACCGGGTAGACGCTCGAGTAGGTCTGCCAGGACGGCTGGTCGCGCTGCTGCTGCGGCGCCAGCAGCCGGCCGAGGGCGCGCAGCGTGTCCGTCAGCGCCAGCCGCAGCCGCGGGTCGTCCACGAGGCCCTCCGCGTCCACCGCCTCCGGGCTGACCGGGGTGCGGATGCAGGCGGCCCGCAGGATCCGGGCGCTGCCGTGGGTGAGCACGGTCTCCAGCGTCGCGCGGGCGCCGTCGTCCTCGCCGGGCGGCGCCACCGAGAGCCAGGCCGCGGCCTTGCCGACCAGGTCGCCGCCGGCCACCAGCCAGTCGAGCAGGTTCTTCAGCGTGCCGGGCAGCGATCCCGCGTACGCCGGGGTGCTGAACAGCAGGCCGTCCGCCTCCTCGACGGCGCGCCGCAGGTCGGCCACCGCGGCGGGCAGCGCCGGATCCCCGGGTACGAAGGCGGGCAGGGCGCGCAGGCCCTCGTACAGGATGGTGGTCATGTCCTCGGGCGCGAGCCGGGCCGCCGTGCGCAGGGCTGAGGTGTGCAGGGAACCCTCGCGGGTGCTGCCGGAGATCAGCAGGATGCGCGTCATGACGCCGACCCTACGGCCTGCTCGTGAACGGACGCCGCCGCGGCGCGGGCGTTCGTTACTCGAAGAACTTGAGGCTGAAGCCGGTGTCGGTGTTCGCGCCGGGCACGTTGGCGCGCCGGTAGGTGCTGTTTCCCCACCACAGGAACGTTCCGGTGTACCACTGGCGGTTCGCCCACGTGTACGGCGTGCCCTTGGCGACGGCGTGGAACATCAGCGGGAAATGGGAGCCGGCCGGCGGGCTGGTGCCGATGTCGCCGTTGAGCAGCACGAAGCTGTGGTGCCCGGGCCCGTTGACGTAGAGGGTCGGATCCCAGCCGGCCATCATGGTGGCGCGGTTGGAGCCGAAGAGGCAGCCGTTGGATTTGTACCAGTCCCACACGTAGGCCGGGTCGCCGCCGGCCCGCAGCCGCAGGTCGGCGAGGCAGTACTGGTCGCTCCAGCTTCCGTTGGCCGAGTAGACCACGTGCAACTGCCCGTTGGGATCCCGGATCGGCTCGGGGCCCTCGTTGATGAACGGGTTGCCGACCACGCGCTCCCAGGACTCGCGGGGCTGGGAGATGACGTAGCGGGCGCCGGTGGCGGTGCTGGGGCTGCTCATCCGGGCGAGGTACAGGTTCTGCTCGACGTTGGTGTCGCCGGCCCAGCCGGACCAGACGAAGTAGCGCTGTCCGTTGTAGGTGAACATGCTGCCGTCGATGGCCCACCGGTCGTCCGGCAGGGCCAGCCGCGTCTCGGCCTGGTAGCCGGAGTCGGGGGTGGCCGAGCTGATCACGTACATGCGGTGGGCGGTGCCGCGTCCCGCGGAGAAGTGGATGTAGTAGCGGCCGCCGTCGAGGGTGATCTCCGGAGCCCACACCTCACCCAGGTTGCGGGTGTCGCTCCACACCTGGCGGGTCGGCGCGGCGGCCAGCGCGGCCGGCGACGAGGCCTGCCGGACGGCGATCCCGCCGTTGAGCGACTGCACCGAGACGTAGGTGCCGCCGACCCGGATCACGCTGGGGTCCGCCGCGCGGATGCCGGTCGCCGCCGGCGTCGACGGGGGTGCGGCGGTTGCGGCGGGGGTGGCGCCGGGACCGGGCGCGAGGGCGCCCGCCAGTGCCAGGACGGTGAGGGCGGTGAGACGGCGAGAGTTCATCATCGTCACATTCCACGGTCGGCCTCCGCTTCGATGCCGTGCCGGTGGGGATCCGGCCGGGGAGGGCATCCGGACAGGGAATGTGGGTGGAGGCGGATCCTCGGGGGACAACCCTGCCGTCGCGTTGAGAGCGCTCTCCGAGCATCGAGGCCGGAAACAGGAATGTCAATATGTTGACGAATGTCGATCGCCGCGCGGGCGGCGTGCCTACTTGTCGAGGGCGTCGTCGAACGCGATCGTGCACTCCGTGCCGGACAGGCCCGTGGACTCCGCCGCGACCTTGTCGTCGACCCAGATGGTGCAGGTGATGGCGCCGCCCGCGGGGGAGTTGGCGCGCAGCCACAGGTCGCCGGAGGTGTCGGTGAGCTTGTGGGACTTCGACCAGGGCGTGGTCGCCGCGGTGCCGATGTCCCTGCCGAGCTGCCTGTCCCCGGAGCCGTAGGTGATCGAGGAGACCTTCTCGCCGCTGGAGGTGACCTCGAACGAGACCTTGTGCGGGCCGCCGTCCCTCACCAGCAGGAACACGACCGCTGCGGTCACCAGGACTGCGGAGGCGGCCGTGGCGATCCACAGCGCCGTGCGGGGCCGGCGGGCTGACTCGATCTCGTTCACCGGCGGAGCGTAGCGGCGGCGCCGCGGTTCTGGATCATCCACTCGGCCGACATCGCGACGGCTCCGGGCGTTGGCGTGCCACTTTGCGAGGTTTGCCGGTTCCGGTCGATGCTTCGGCGCTCGCCGAAAGATCGGACCCTTAGCGTTCGCCCATGCAGCAGATCAGCGGCGCCGCCGCGCTCACCGTCCTGGGCCACCCCGGCTTCGTGGTGCCGCCGGTCCCGCCCGCCGCCACCGGGGTCGGCTGGCTGCGGGCCGCGTCCGGCCGATTCAGTACGGGCGAGGCACACGTACGCAGGCGCGCCCGCTACACCGCGATCCTCGACGGGATCGCGCCGGAGACCCTGCGGCGCCGGCCGGGCGCGCACCCGGTGACCGTGCTGGCCGACGCCATGGGCGCGGGTCATCTCGCGGTGGACCTGATCCTGGACGTCGCGCAGGCGTACCAGCCGGGGACCGGCGACGAGGCGCGGGCCGACGCCGCCGTGAACCGGCTGGTCGCCGCCCTCGGCGGAGGCTTCGACGAGCCGACCGCCGCCCGCATCGGGCTGCTCGTGCAGGCCTGCGACGCGACCGCGACGCTTGCCGAGCGGGCCCGGCACCGCCCGGTCGGCGAGGTGCTGCGCGACGACCCGCCGGTGCCGGCGACCAGGCGGCAGGCGCTGGCCGCGACCGTCGTCGGCGGGCACCCGGTCGAGGCCGGCGAGGTCGTGCTGGTCGACCTGGCCGGCGGGCCGGCGTTCGGGGCCGGGCCGCACGCCTGCCCGGGCCGCGCGCACGCCCTCGCGCTGGTGGAGTGCGCGCGTTGGGTATAACCAGCGCATGGATGCTGACGAACTCGCGCGGGTGATCGGCGAGGTGCCCGGGCCGGAGGTGACGGTCGAGGGCGATCTCGTGGTCGCGCGGGTGCCGGCGATCGGCGACGCCGTACGGCTCGGCGCCGTCGACGTGCTGGACTACGAATACCTCGTCGCGCCGACCGGGGAGCCCGGCATCGAGCTGGAGGTCCGGCGCGGGCACGAGAAGCTGCCGCTGATCATCCTCGGCGAGGACGTCGTGTTCATGCCGGCCTACGCGGCGGACCTGGTCGTCGAGGACGCGCCGCTGCGGGTGCCGTCCGTGCCCAACCTGATCGCGTACTCGGAGATGCACCGCGACGTGCGGGCGCTCGGCCGGGCGATCGACGATCCCGCGCTGGAGCTTGACCCGGAGACCCTGGCGGCGACCCTGCTGGCGCACCGCTGCTTCCTCGCCGGTGCCGTGCGCGTCGGCCTGTGGCCGGTGCGGGTGGCGGCGTGGTGGGAGTACATGTGGGCCCGGGTCGGCAAGGGCCTGCCGGCCGAGCCGTTCCGCGCCGACCCGGTCTGGGACCGGCTGATGGCCGACGTGACCCGGGCCCGCCGGCAGGCGCCGGCCGGCGCGGAGGCGTACACCGCGCCGTGAGCGCCGCGCCGGGTTGACCCTGCGGATATCGTTCGCGGGTGCTCGACATCGCCCCCGCCGTCCGCGCCCGGCCCGAGCCGGCGCCGGGCGCCGCGGGCGAGCGGATGGCCTGGCTGGACGGCCTGCGCGCGATCGCCGTGCTGCTGGTCCTCTACGCGCACCTCAGCCGCTACCTGTTCCGCGGGGTGCGGGCGGTCTCCGGGGAGTGGCTGCACGCCGGCACCGCCGGGGTGATGCTGTTCTTCCTGGTCAGCGGCTACATCATCCCGGCGTCGCTGGAGCGGCACGGCAGCCTGCGGTCGTTCTGGGTGAGCCGGCTCTGGCGGCTGCTGCCGCTCTATCTCGTGGTGACCGTGCTGGTGCTGGGGCTCGGCGCGAACGGGCTGGTCCCGGTGGATCCCTACCTGGCCGCCCACCCGGCGACCGCGGCGGTGGCGCACGCCACGATGCTGCCGCACCTGCTGGGCGTGCCGCTGGTCACCCCGGTGTTCTGGACGCTGACCTTCGAGATGGCGTTCTACCTGCTGGTCAGCGCGCTTTTCGCGCTGCGGCTGCACCGCACCGGGGGAGCGGTGGCCGTCCTGCTGGCCGCGATCGCGGTGCTCACCGCCCCGCTGGCGCCGAGGCTGCTCTCCGCCACGCCGTCCGACGCCCGCGCGGTGACCGTCGCGGTGGCCGTCTGCCTGGCCGCCGGCCTGGCGGCGGTGGCGAGCGGCAGGCGCCGGGCCGTCCTGTGTGGCGCGCTGCTGCTCGCCGCGCTCGCCGCCACCCTGCTGGCGTTCGACCAGGATCCCGCGCACGCCTGGGACGGGCTGCTCATCGTCGCGGTCATGTTCGTCGGCACCACGATCCACCGCGCCCAGCACCGGCAGACCGGCTGGTGGCAGGCGGGGGCGGTCGCGGCGGCGGTCTCCGCCGCCCTGCTCTTCACCTGGTACGCCGAACTGGACGCCCTCGGGGCGCCGACGGCGACGTACCGGGCCCGCTCGGTCATCACGCTGCTGGTCTTCGGCGGTGTCTTCGCCCTCGGCCTGCTCACCCGGCGGCTGCGCACGCCGCGCCCGCTCGCCTGGCTGGGCCGGGTCAGCTACTCCGTCTACCTGGTGCACTTCGTGCTGATCCAGCTGCTGAGCGCGGCGCTGACCGCGCTGGGCCGCCGGCTGCCGGCCCTCGCGCAGGTGCCGGTCGCGCTGGGCTTCCTCGGCCTGCTGCTGGGCGTCTCCTGGCTGACGCACCGGTACGTGGAGGTGCCGGGGCAGCGGCTGGGCCGCCGCACCGCGCTGGATGACCGCCCGCTGGGGCT
>NZ_JBEZXZ010000075.1:0-37341 GCF_040638275.1 Actinoplanes sp. NPDC026623
CTCAAAGGAATTGACGGGGGCCCGCACAAGCGGCGGAGCATGCGGATTAATTCGATGCAACGCGAAGAACCTTACCTGGGTTTGACATCGCCGGATCCTGGGCCCGCCGCGACACCCCGAACGTCGGCACCCGAGAAACCGCCGCCTTCGTCGACTACTGGACTAGCCAGCCCGGCGAGAGGGGCGAGAAGGACGACTGGGAGTCGGCCTGGCGCATCTGGATGCGCCGCGAGCAGAAGACCATCGAGCGCTCCCCCGGCTTTCGCGGCACGCCGGTGCAGACCGCCGTCGACGCCACCCCGGCGCCTCGAGCCGCCGCCGTCGAGACGTGCGCGGAGCATCGCATGGCCAAGACCTACTGCGGTTGCGGCGTGTACCGCTCCGACCGGTTCCTCGCCCCGTGGGACCTGAAACCCGCACCGACGAAGGGTGTCCGGCTGGGGACGGAGCCGGACGGCGAACGGTGGGACCGATGAACGCCGCCAACCGCCACGGGCGCAAGCCTGCACCGACAGCGCCGCCGACCACCCTGCGCGACAGCGCCACGACCCCATCGAGAAGAAGCCCTCAACGGACGGAGGTCATCACCGTGACGGACTCGACGTGCATCTGCTGCGCGGTCTACCGCCCCGACGCCACCCCGCACACCCCGACCGACGGCCCCGTGTGCGCCGTGTGCCGGAGGCGGCTGCACCGCGATGTGGCCGCCATCGGCCGGCTCCACCACGACCTCACCACGCCCGAACCCGTCGAGGGCGACCAGCGGCTCATCGAGGTGGTGGGCGACGACGGCACCCCGACCGGTGAACGCCGGTGGGCCGACCCTGCCGCCGCGCTGCTGCCCGTCGGCGCCATCTCCGCCCGCTCCGGACAACCCATCGTCACCGGCACCCGCGACCCCGTCACCCCGGTCGACCTCGACACCGTCGACCTCACCGCCCCGGCGAACCACACCACCGTGCAAGACCCGCACCACGACCAGATCGGGCACATCTCCGCCGCGACGATCCTCGACAGCTGGTGCCACGCCCTGCATGTCGCCGTCTTCCCGCTCGACCGGCGCCCGGACGCCACCGTGGCGGCCCTCGTCAGCTGGCTCACCGGCGGGTGGGCGGAGAGCCGCTTGGACACCGCGTGCAGCCAGTACCCCGCCGTCGCCGACCTCGCCGGCGAAATCCGCAGGCTCTGCGGCGCGATGCGCGGCGCCGCCGGCGAGATCGAACCAAAACCGCAAGTCCTGTGGGGCGTGCCCTGCCGCCGCTGCAACCTCGCCTCCGGCCTGGTCCGCGACGAGGAGTACATCGAGTGCGGCAACTGCCAACTGCTCCTCACCGACGCCGAATATCGCGCGTGGCTCACCAAGGCTGCGAAGCGTTTCGCGTAGCAGCCTGCAAGCACGAGTGGCCACTGATCGCGCCACTGTCCGATCGAGTAGCTGGTGCGGAGCGTTGTAGGGGTCTGCCGGGCGTTGCTGCACGCCGATGAGCGGTCGTTGGCCGAGGGCCGCCGCGACCACCAGCAGATGCAGCCTCCATCTGCTGGTGGTCGCTGCTGACCGAGCCAGCGCGGCAGGCCGCGCCAACCAGCGATGACGCGTCCTGGGTGGTGGCTGCTGGAGACTCGGGAACGGGAAGGCGCGCGAGCGCTGGGCGAGCGTTCGGTGCCGGTCAGTCGCGGCGCGACACTAGGTCGCGGGGCAGGGCCGTGAGGCGGATTCGACAAGCTCAGAGGCTCTCCGGTCGGGGTGTGCGATCCTGAGGCACACAGGTCGGTTGCGCGCGGGGAGTCGGCGCCAGGCCGACAGGGGCCGACTTTTGCGGCCTCCGCCCGGACGGGTGTTACCGCTGGGAGCAACGGTTCGCGAGGGGTTTCCGGGACTCCTGACCGTCACCGAGTCGCGCGTCGAATCCGGGGGCAGGACCGGGTGCGCTGCAGGCGGAGATGGCCAGCGTTCGGCAGCTGGTCCAGGGGGCTGCGATGAGGAAAGGGCATTGGCGGCGCAACCGTGGCTCATTCACACACGGGTGGCGGCACGTCGGGGTCCTGACGATCGCAGTGCTGCTGGTCATCGCCTGGGGCATCGCGGACCTCGCGACGCCACCGCAGTTGATGCTGTTCGGGATCGTCGTTGTCGGGCCGGTTCTGGCGGCGGCGTCGGCGCTCCCCCGGGCGGTGGCTGCCGTCGGGGCGTTCGCCCTGCTGGTGGCGTGGGCCACGTCTTCGTGGCAGGGGTTGTCCGGGACCACCGACCAGGTGTTGCGACTCTGGGTGATCGCCGGGATGACCGTGCTCAGCATGGCCGTCGCGCGCCATCAGCAGGTTCTGGAGCGCCGCGGCTACGGGGCAGCCGAGAACCAGTCGACGCTCGCCGCCCTCGTGGCCTCGTCGCAGGACGCGATCATCACCAGCGACCTGAACGGCACGATCACCACCTGGAACGACAGCGCGACACGCCTCTACGGCTGGACGGCGCAGGAGACGATCGGACGCAGTATGACCATGCTGCTCACGGCGCAGAAGGTGGGGATGCTGCCGGGCGGCTTGGCCCGGTTCGCCGAGGGCCAGGGCATCGCCCTGATGGAGACCCAACGGATCCGCAAGGACGGCACCATCGTCGACATCTCGACGAGCGTCTCACCGGTGCGCGACGAGAACGGCACCGTGGTGGGCGTCGCCGGGATCGAACGCGACATCACCGCCCGCAAACGCGCCGACGAGCAGCGCCGGCAGGTCCTCGAACGCTCCGCCCGCGCGGAACGCCTCGAGAGCCTCGGCCAACTCTCTGGGGGTATC
The DNA here is from genome assembly GCF_040638275.1 of Actinoplanes sp. NPDC026623. NCBI lineage: Bacteria > Bacillati > Actinomycetota > Actinomycetes > Micromonosporales > Micromonosporaceae > Actinoplanes > Actinoplanes sp. NPDC026623. The sequence goes on from NZ_JBEZXZ010000075.1 coordinate 2,794, forward strand.
GCCCACGACTTCAACAACCTGCTCGCGATCACCCTCAACTACCTCGATTTCGCCCTCGAGCAGAGCACAGACCCGGACGTTAGCAACGACCTCATTCGCGCCCGCGCCAGCTCCGAACGCGCCCGCGATCTGACCCGGCAGCTGCTGCTCTTCGCCCGCCAAGAACCTGCCAACGCTGAACTCATCGACCTCAACACCGTAATCGACGAGACCCGCACCCTGCTCCAGCGCAGCATCGGCGCCCACATCGAACTGGTCGCCCACCTGGCCGAGAAGCCCGTCACCATCCGGGCCGACCGCAGCCGAGTCGAACAGATCCTGCTCAACCTCGTGATCAACTCCCGCGACGCGATGCCCGACGGCGGCGTCATCACCATGGAGGCCCACGCGGTCGACGTTCCACCCGACCCGACCCGGCAACCTCCGCTGCCGGCCGGCCGTTACGTCCGGCTCCGGGTCTCCGACACCGGCACCGGCATACCCCCGGAGGTCGCCGAACACATCTTCGAACCCTTCTTCACCACCAAGGCCCCCCAGCACGGCACCGGACTCGGGCTGGCCACCGTGTACGGGATCGTCACCGACGCCGGCGGCGCCATCACCCTCACCTCCGAGGCAGGGGTCGGCACCACCTTCCAGATCCTGCTGCCCCTGGCCACCCGCTCCGGCGAGCCGGTGCGGGCCGGCACCCCCGCGCAGGCGCCCCGTGGCGACGGCCGGCACCTCCTGCTGGTCGAGGACGACAGCGAGGTACGCCAGGTCGCCGCCCGGATCCTCGAACGCCACGGCTACCGGGTCACCACCGCCGGGCACGGCCGCGACGCCCTCGACCAACTCTACGAACGGCCGTTCGACCTGCTGCTCACCGACGTCATCATGCCCGGGATGTCCGGCCCGCAGCTCGTCGACGAGGTCCGCCGGCAATACCCGGCAATGCCGGTGCTGCTGATCTCCGGCTACACCGAGGACATCGCCAACGTGCACCGCCTGCGCACCACCGGCATCCCGATGATCCACAAACCCTTCACCGCCCAGGAACTGCTCCACGCCGTCCAAGCGGCCAGCGACGCCAAAACCACACCCGCCCACCCCTGAGTACGGCCTGGGGTGCGAGCTGACACCCGCAACGATGACACCCGGATCCGCCGACACCATGCCCAAGAATGACCTTCCGCGCTCCCCGTCGGCGATGTCAGACTCGCCTGCCGGACGGTATGCGAGATCGCAGGCCCCTCTTGGGCCGATCAGGAACCTGCGATCTCAAGGACAGGGACGCCCGCCCCGCCCCAGAATATGGGCATACCGGACCCATCGGGCGCGAAAACTTGATCTCTGGTGTTGGCGGCCAGGTCGGCGGCGACGGGCCGACGGCGGCGTTGTTCTCCCGACTCGACGCGCTAAAGCTCAAAACTGTGTGGCCCTGGATGGCTGGCCGGTAACAGGCAGTCATCGTGCCCGTCCTCTTCCACACGATCGCAGAGCTCCAGGCGAACGAATTCGCGATGCCGCACGTCCCAGCGGAGCCACCACCAGTGATCGCCCTGCTGAACGGCTACGACGAACGCGACGTGGCTGCCCTCGTGCCCGGCGGTCAGCTCGCAGAGAGCGTCGCGGGCCACCGCGCCCAACGGATCCTGCAACTCACGCAGAGTCGCGTACTCGGAGACGGAGATTAAGGTTCGTCGCCCGCACTGCGACATCGCTCGATCACCTCAGCGCCCCGAAGCACGACAACCATGTCCAACAAATTAGCCGGGCGACACCACATCACGCATCGGATGCTCAGACCATGGTCAAGACCTGACCCAGCGTCCGGGGTGCTCAACCTGGCAAACGGCACATCGCAATTCAAGGAGTCTTCGTCGATCCACACCCATCCAGGTCCAGGTGGCTTAGCGCCTCGGGTACCGGCTCGATCGAACCGAAGCCGTAAGTCCTGCGGGGCGTGCCCTATCGCCGCTGCAATCTCGTCTCCCACCTCGTCCGCGACGAGGAGGACACGAGTAGGGCGACTGTCAACTGTGGGTCACGACGCCCAGTACCGCACGTAGATCACCACCCAGGCCGCAAAGCGGTTCGAGGCGCAGACCGCAGTCACGAATCAGTAGGTGGCTAGCCCTGACGGTGCAGCAGCACGCGGCTGACGGCCGCGATCGTAGGAAGGTGTTCGAGGGTCACCAACTCGACGGCGTCGGTCGCACGAACGCACATCGCGTACCCGTAACCGGGCCCGATGACCGCTGCGGCGAACTCGTCCAATACGGGACGGTCGAGCAGGATGACCGATCGTGCCCGCCCGGCCAGTTCCTGCAGCGCGCTGGTGATGCCACCCAGTCCGGTGTCGGGGCAGGACGCCACGACGACCGAGGCGTCGTCGGCGGCGACGGTGTCACGCAGCCGGGCCAGCGCCGCCGCGACGGCATCGGCCGTACCAGCGATGGCCGGCCGGTGCTTCACAGCGACCTCGAACGGGGTACCCATCGGTTGGTGGAAGCCCGGCCGCGGCATCCGCAGGGCACTCGCCGCTGCTGGGTCGTAGCGGTGGCCCTGGTCGATCGGTCCGGGGCAACCGAACAGCCAGCCCTGCCCCCAGCGCGCCCCAAGCACACGGGCAACGTGCAGGTCCGCCTCGGTCTCGATGCCCTCAGCAATCACCACGGCGCCGGTGCGCTGCGCCTCCCCGCGCACCACGGCACAAACGGCCCCGGTGTGGGCGGTGTGCGAGTTGCGGATGAGACTCATATCGAGCTTAATGGCCTCGGGTTCGAGGATCGGCAGAAAGGCCAGCGACATCGGATCGACGCCGACATCGTCGAGGGCTAGGCCGTTGCCCCACTGCTGGGCCTGCCCAGCGACCCGCATCATGCTGCCGGGCACGGTCGGCAGCGCGCGTCGGTGTATTCGAGGATCTCGCGGAAGAGCAGCCCGCTCTCGATCAGCTCGACCAGCCGAGGCGAGGGCGGCTGGTCCATGACGGCAGGCTCGGCGTTGACGAACAACAGCGGTGGCGGTTCGGATGCCGCGACGGCGCATTCCAGAGCCCGTTCAGAGCAGAGCATGTCTAGCTCGCCAAGCCGTCCTGCGGCGCCGGCCGCGGCGAACAACTGGTCCGGGAACTCCAGGGCTGTGCCAGCCGGGCCGCGCGCGAGCGCTTCCAACCCCATGACCGCCCGGGTCGACAGGTCGACAATCGGCTGGAACAGCGGTTTCACGAGTCGCCCGGCCAAGACCGCGCCGATCGTGGTGTCGGTGACCGGTGGTCCAGACGCCGGTACGTGGACGGTGTGCATCAGCCGACCTCCTGGCCCGACAGGGTCCTCTCTGCCCCATCGGCGGGTTGAGCCGCCAACTTAACCTGTAGCGCGATGTCAGCGGCGAGGTCATCGAAAGGGGCATCGCGCCGCAAACCGGGCTTCGGTCGCGTCCTCGACCAGTGAGCCTTTTCATCCTGTGTAGGTCGGGTTCTCGACGTGGTGTAGGACGAGGATGGCCTGCACGATTGCGGTGGCGCGGCGTGGGCAGCAGCGCAGCTTGGTCAGGATCTTCCAGGTTTTGAGGGTGGCGTTGGCGCGTTCGCCGATGGCGCGGATCCGGGTGTGGCCGCGGTTGACTTTCTTCTGCCAGGCGGACAGTTTCGGCCGGTAGCGGTGCCGTTTGAACGGGGTTCGGATGCTGCCGCGGGCGCCCTGGTAGGCCTTGTCGGCGAAGGTCATCACCTTTGCGCTGTTCAGGGCGTCGATGATGCCGTGGGTGCGGGCGGCGGTCAGGTCATGGGCGGAGCCGGGCAGGGCGGGTGAGGCCCAGATGAGCCGGCCTGCGGGGTCGGCGATGACCTGCACGTTGACGCCGTGTCGGCGGTGTTTACCGGAGTAGTAGGGCTTCTGGTCGGCGACCCGGTCGATCGGATCAGGGTGCCGTCAAAGGTCATTTCCGATGCCCCGATAATTCGTGCCAGAAAGCGGCCTGATCGACCTGAAACCGGGGCAACTAGCGAGGTGCTAGACCCGATCGGTCCTCTCGCGGGTCCCTATCGGGTCATACCCCCGCTCCCCCGGCGAGAGTCAGGCAACGAGACGCCGTGATCCATAACGTGAGAGACCAGCATCAGCTCGCGCTTGCGCCGACGCGTAAGCCAGCAACGACCTCACCACGTCGAGATTCAGCGAGTACGGATCTTCTCGGAGGAAGTCACCAACGGCCTCGACTGCGCTCCTGTTGTCAGTGACGATTAGCTCCCTGCCATGCTGGTTACGATCAATCACTTGGATTGGCGGTGCGGCCGCGTCTTGGCTCCGCCTCGCAGCTTCACCTAATTCTGGATCGGGCATTACTGAAGCGATAGCTAGTCCGCAAGCGATGCCCTTCGTCTTGTTCCGGAGTGCGTTCAGGCTCTCGACGATCTCCGCAAGCTCCACGCGCCCGGCCTCATAGGGCTTCCGGTTCCGTCTAAGGTCTTTGGTGAGTGTGGCCTCACGTATATAGGTGCCACTCGGCCAGAAGATGCAATAGATCGCGAGGACGCGCGTACCGCAGATCACGACATAATCGGGCTCGCGCAAATGGATCGACTTCTCCTCTATGGCCTGTGAGCTTTCTGGTTCCTCCTTCATCTGCACGAAGCGCGCCCCGGGAATATGCGAGATTGCATCAAATATCGGAAGCTCGCTTGGGCTCCCCAGCCACCTCTCGGATTTCAAGCGGGCGGTCAGTGGTGAATTCGCGATATGCTCGCTTATCCTTTGGTGTTCAGGCTTATTCTCTTCCTGCGCATGGAGGCCAGCTAGCCTCGCGTTTTCGCTTCGGTGCACGCCGCGACTAATTGCGCCATGCACAAATAGGGAAAACGCAAGAATGTTGCCGAATGCAAGACCCCACCGGTCGTTGGCGACGCACAAGGTCGCAAGAATCGCATTAGAAATTACTTGAAGGACAATCAACACTATGCCGAAGGTCTTCGGCCTGCTGCCCGGTAGGGCTCCAGCTTCTAAAGCGAGTGCAAATAGTCCAACCAGGGGCAATAATGTGTATGGGACCGAAAACCACTGCCCCCAAGCCGTCAGGATAGCCACGATCGCCCACAAGGCAATTGAGGCGGCACCTCCAGTCCCACTGGCATATGGCGAAGGTAACGGTGGGACAGAACTGACAACCGCTAGATCATGCCCTTTGTCGATGTCGGCGAACCAACTCCCATGATTGGCGTCAGTGCCATTGTCGGCGAGGGTCGCACCGCGCATCCCCTCGCTTGGTGGACGATACCCACGATGAGCTCGATTCCGAGTGAGTGCAAGGCCACCAACTTCTTCAGTCATACATTGCTCGGGCTTGGGGAGTTGAGCAGCGACCAGCCGATCCCGCAATACCGGGTACATCTCCTTCAACGTTACGAACTCGCCCTTATCGGGTAGGCCATCTTCGAGAATGCTGATCAGCTCACTGGTAAATGCGGTATATTGCTCCCCCTCACGAGCAATGGCCTTTTTGTTGGAGCCAGTAGCGGTAAGCGTATATGTCCCGGTGATCTGCGCCTGACTGGAAATTATTTCTTCGCTACTGGACATGAATTGTTTTATGGCTTTGCCACTGTGGCAGCAATCAAGGATTACGATCCGCCTTGGTGCGCGACACGGGTGCATAACTTGCCGTATGAAGTCGTAATTGAGAGCAGTGAAGGGTAGCTCATCTTGATCGCGTGCGTTCCTAAGAATCAAATATAGGTTACCTTCTCGGTCCAGCTCTCCGTGCCCAGAAAAATAGATTATGAAGGTGTCGGTTGCCCTTACTGCCTGCCGCTTTATCTCCTTCAGCACTGCCATTGGGCTAGTGCGATTCAGGAGCTTCGAGCACCGATCGGGTTGAAGATATCCGGTCTCCGGATCAGTCAGCACACGCGCAAGATCCGAGACGTTGTTTTCAACGGCGGGTAGGTTTAGATACGGCGAGCTTTTGGCGTAGGTGGCGACGCCAATGATGACGGCTGCCGATTTTTCGGGATCAGGTAGATTCATGCGGGCCGCCTTGCGCCTTACTGATCCAGCTCGCGTGCACCGTCAATGACGCTTTTCAGGGTCGTTTCTATATCAACGTTTCCTTGACCACTAAATTCGACCGATGCGCCATTCTTAGTTATCGCCTTTATCACGGTTTGCTTGTTATGGCGCTGGGTCATCCACGTGCAGATCGACCCGATCAACACGGAGGCGATTCCACCAGAACCAAGCGCGACAGTGACAATGTTTGCGAGGTTCCCCATCTCGCCGGGTTTCGGACTTTAGCGGGTCAATGTGACAAGTCCCCGCAGCTCGTCTTCCGCGCACAACCAGTCATACAAGGAAGAGGCGTAACTCGAATCTTCGTCCAAGACCACAAGCAGCAGATTCACACCGACTCCGATGAGGGCGAGGGGCATACGCTTAGTGACTTTACTTTCAGTGTCGCCTTGGTGACAGGTCTGAATGTGTTCAGTTTCTGACTCATCCTGCCTGCGAGCGCAGCGGTCCAGGCAGGTCGGAAGCGCCCCTGATCAACGCCTGCAAGCTGGCGCAGCATGGCGAAGCTCTTGGCGATCTGCTCGATGCTCGGCTTGTCGATGAGTGTTGACCGGACCGGAAGGCGGCCCGACGCGGCGGAACGCGTGCACCCGGTCGCCGCGGCCGGTGGGCAGCAGCCCCTCGCGGACCAGCGCGCCGCGCAGCCGCCGACCCACGATCTCGGTCGCCTCCGGCAGGGCGGCGGTGAAGCCGTCGAGCAGGTCGGGGGCGTGCACGGCGAGGGCGGCGCCCGCGTGGCCGGCGGCGATGGCCAGCCGGTGCGAGAGGCCATCACGATGATGACGCGCCGAGGTGCGACGGGTTGCCATTCGGATCCCCTCCAGGTCGACCACCACCGGTGACCGCGGAGGCAACACAGTTTCGGCGGCTCGGAGCACGCGAAGGTCCGCGAACGGCCAACGCGCTATTGCGGCGAAATCACCCAGTCGGGATGACTACGCCGCTGTGGGACTCGGTCAAGCGGGGCGCCCATCGTAGGGACGAACGGCCGAGTCGGCGGGACGCAGACACCGGTCGACGCCCTCCAGGCGCAACCGCCGCAGCGGCAAACCAGTGCCGCAGGGCCGAACATGCTGCCGATGGTCAATCGAACGGGACGGGCCGGTGGATCCGCCAGCTTCCGTGGTCGCGGTGGAAGGCGTAGATCTGTTCCAACGCGTCCAGTGCGGAGGGCTCGTCGGGGTACGGCGTGCGGATCTGTTCCTGCGGCTCGGCGCAGACGTCGACGATGAGCTGCCAGCCGGGCGGTTGGATCACTTCCTCCAGGCGGACCAGCAGCAGCGGCCGGGTGTCCCGCGTTTCCGGGTGCAGCCAGCCGGCTTCACGTAGCTGAGGTGTCCCGACTCGCCGTCCCATCGAACAAGTGTACGACTGAGGTTGACTGCCCGGTTGACGGCAGACTGAAATGGGCGCCCTCGCACCACCCGAAGGTGGGTGCGACGGCGCCCAGGGATTCGATAGACGAGAACGCCCTGCAGTTTGCTGGCGTGGCTGCGACAGGGTTACCAGCGGTAGTCGGCGCCTGTGTGGTCAAGGTTGAGAAGCATTCCGGTGTGGGTGTAGTAGTTCATCGCGCTGAACAGTACGAACGCGATGCCGCTGATCGTGAAGCACCAGTAGAGCGCGAGCCATGCGCCCCGACTGCGCCCGTGGGCGGCGGCTGGGACGAGCAGGCAGCCGAGGGCGGCGGGCCCGTACAGGACGGCGGCGAAGAAGGTGTTCTCGACGATCGGCCACTGGTGCAGCAGACCGGTGATCGGCTCTTCCGCAGGTGCGGAGGAGATGACGTCGAAGCGCACGATCGCGGCGGTGCACCACGCAAGGATCAGCCCGACGCAGAACACGACCCAGCTGATCGGCGCCAGCAGTGTGGGCAGGCGCTGTTCGTCGACGGGCTTCTTGGTGTGGGCGAGGTGCCATGCGGCGGCGAGCAGTAGGACGCCGAGGATCAGCGAGGGTTCGCCGAAGATCGTGTCGATGTAGGTCTTCGCTGGTGCGAGCGGGTGGGTGACGGTCATGACGAAGCCGAGGCCGGTCAGCACAGTGCCGAGGACGCCGAACGCCGCGGCCCAGCCGCGGGGCTCGCCGGGTGTGCGGATGAGCTGCAGCGGGAGGCGTTCGCCGCGGACGGCGGCGAGGTAGCGAGGGACCAGCAGCAGTGCTGCGCCCGCGCAGACCCCCATGAGCGTATTGAACATGATCATTGGATGTCGTTCTCCATCGGGCTGGTTATCTGGTCCGGGGCTGGGGTGGGCCGGTGCGTAGCTCGGCACCTTGGGTGGTGCCGGGCTACGCGCCGAATGACGGTGGTGGTGGGGCTGCGGGCCTCAGCCGGTGACCGCCCGCGTGACCGGAGTGGCCGGTACGGGCGCGGTGACCTGCGTGCGTTCGAACATGCCGACGGCGACGGCGATGAAGCTGAGCAGGACGGCCTGCTGGTCGGCGGGCATGTCGAGGCCGAAGCCGACGCCGAGCGCCAGGACGGCCTGCGCGAAACCGAGGACCGCGGCCTGGATGCCGTCGTGGACCAGGAACGCCACGAGCAGACCGGCGGTGGCCGCCGCGCCGGCGTTGACGAGGGTCTGCTGGTCGTCGCTGAGGTGTAGCCAGAACGCGGAGGCCAACTTGACGCCGGCCGCGATCAGGGCGAGCCACAGCGCGACCTCCCGGCCGAAGATCCGGACGGTGCCCGCGGTCAGCGAGTTCTTGCTCTTCAGGGGGTGCACGTTGGGATTCCCTTTCGGATAGGTGGTGCGTCGGTGAGGTGGCGCGCCCGCCATGCGGCTCGACCGGGCGGCGCTGCGGGTGATGGGGTGCGGTCGGCGGGCATGCAGCAACCGCCGACGTCGTGGCGCCGGATGTACGTGGGAATGGGTCGATCTGGCAGCCCGTGCGGCACACAGGCGACGGGGCCGAATCCCTGGTCGGCGGCGTGTGGCGGTGCATCGCGGACGGCTCGGTCGTCGGCGCGTGTCAGCCGGGCGGTGGTCCTGGGTCGAGGGGACGGTTGCCGGTCTGCTCTCCGGTGTCGGGGTTGATGCCGTGCCGGATCAGGTGGGCCTCGTAGCGGGCGGTGCGGCGCAGGGCGTCCGCGAGTTCGCGGCGCAGCGCGTCGACGGCGGTCAGGGCGTCGTCGAGGTCTTTGTCGACGCGGGCATCGAAGCGGGCTTGGCGACTGTCGGCGGTCTCGCCGCGTTTGGAGCGCAGCGCGAACCAGCCGGAGGACAGCCCGACGGCGAGGGTGACGGCCTGGGTGACCCAGAGCAGCTCGACCGGTGGTGTCGCACCGCTCGCCGTGGTGATGGCGGTGGTGGAGGTGAAGAGCCAGGTCAGCGCGGACGCGGTCGGTGCGGTGGCGGGCATTCAGTCACCTCCGCATTGCCGCCGGGGCGGCGCGCGAGGTCCAGCACGCCGCCGCGGCGAGCAGCGCGGAGAACACGATGGGCCCGGGATCGAGGGTGTGCCCGTATGCGGTGCAGGCGAAGATCATGGCGGTGGTGCAGCTGGCGTGCCAGGCGACCAGCACGGTCAGGCACAGCCGTAGCGGCCGGGTCCGCCCGGTCCGGACCGCATGGACGGCGGCGGCGTGCCCGGCGAGCGCGACGGCGAGGAGCAGCGCGCCGGTGATGCCGGCGCCGTTCGGCCGCCAGGTGCCACCGGCGGTGGCGGTGGCGATGCCGGCGACGGCGTCCACCGAGGCGACGGCGAGGACCACGGCGGCGGTGAATCGCCATAGGGATGTGGGCGGCGTTGCCGGACGGGCGGTCAGGGACGACATGGTGTGGCACGTCCTTGATGAGGTGAAGGGCGGTCCTGGCGCGGCTTATAGGTGCACGCCCCAGAGGTCGGCGAGCGCCGCGGCCACCACCTCGAACTCGGTGGTCATCGCGACGCGGGTCTGTCCGTCGAGGGAGGTGATGCCCTGGTAGTCGACGGTGATGGTGGTGCCGGTGTCGGTGATGTCGAGCCATCCGTAGCCCTGGATGGTGGCCGGGGCCTGGTGGTAGTAGCCGGCGGACCAGGGCTCACCGGCGGCGACGGAGCCTTGCTGGATCGGGGCGCCGCCGGCCTGCGGCATCCCGTACGCGCCGGGTGCGGTGCCGTCGTCGGCGCACAGCGCGTGCCGGTCACCGAAGATCACGTACGCGCGGACCTGGTGGGCGGCGATGAAGGTGTTGAGCTCGGCGAACTCGGTGCCGTAGGAGCCCCAGCGGCCGGAGGCCGGGTTGTCGTGGCGCCAGTACATGTTCCCGCAGATGATCTTGACGGGTTCGGGGTCGAGGAGCCGGTCCTTGAACCACTGCTTCTGTTCGGCGCCGAGCATGGTCTTGCCCGGCCCGTCGGGGTCGGTCTGCGGGTCGCGGTAGGAGCGGGTGTCGAGCTGGATGAAGCGGATCCGGCCGATGGTCCAGGAGTGGTAGCCGCCGCGGCCGTTGCCGGCCGGCAGCGGGTAGGTGGCGAACACCTGCCGGTACGCGGTGGCGACCAGGGGCCCGGCGGCGGCGGTGCGGTCGGAGGTGTCGCCGCCCCAGTCGTGGTTGTCCCAGCAGTAGTTGAACGGGATCTTCGCGAGGTGCGGCGCCATGCTGGCCGAGCCGAGCGAGGTCATGTGCTGGGCGAGGATGTCGGCGGCGGTGCTGGTGGGTCCCCAGTCGCGATAGTTCAGGTCGCCCATGTGTATCCCCATGAGCGCCCGCCCGTGTGGGCCGGTCTGGTTGAGGATCGCCGCGTAGGTCTGGTCGGCGGGCACCGTCCACTGGCAGGAGCCGAACCACAGGCTGAACGACGCGGGCATCCCGGCGGGCGGGAAGGTGCGGGCCTCACCGTGACCGGTGGAGAGCAGCTGCCCGTCGGCTTCGACGCCGTAGTGGTAGCCGGTGTCCGGGGCAAGGCCGGCGATGGTGAGGCGCACGAGCCCGTCGGCGTCCGGCCGCGCGGGCCTGGAGGCGACCGGCGCGGTGAGGTCGGCGGTCGTAGAGACGAGGAGCCGCGCCGAACTCGCCCCGGACAGCCGGTAGACGGCGGTGAACCCGGTGTCGGTGACGGCGCCAGACCACGGCCCGGCCTGCAGCGTCGCCGCGGAGGCGACGGCCGGCCAGCCGGTGCGGGAGAAGTCGACGTCATCGACGACCACGGCGAAGCCGGGCAGCCCGGAGCGGATCGCCCCGACCTGGCACCTGACCGCGCCGCCCGCACCGAGGGTATTCAGCGTCGCCGTCGAGGTCAGCGTCTCCGCGATGCCGCCGTCGCCGCCGAAGACCGCGAGTTGGGCCTGTCCGACGGTGGCGGAGGTGACCAGGATGGCCAGGCCGACGTCGACCCACTGCCCGGCCGTGATCGCCGTGGTGCTGGCGGCCAAGACGGTCCCGGCGCCGTCGCGCAGCTGCAGCCGTCCGGAGTTGATGATCCGGGCTTCGGCGAGGAACGCCCCAGCGGTGTCGGCGAACACCATGACCCGCATGCCCGGGGCATCGGGTGGCAGGACCGGCAGCCGGACCCGGACCCGGCCGTAGATCTGCCCGGTCGGGGTCCCGGTGACCGACGTGCTGCGTTCGGCGTAACAGATCGCCCCCGGGGTGCCGGTGAGAAATTGCAGGCAGCGACTGCCGCGGTAGGGGTTGGTGTCGATGACGGTGACGCCGCCGCTCGCCGGGCCGGTGATGAAGTCGAACCCGGCCGCGGCCGCGGTGGTCGAACCCGGCGGCAGGCCCTCGAACGTCGCGACGGCCATCACGCCGCCCTGGTGGCGAGGACCTGCACGACGAGGTGGGTCCAGCCGGCGCCGGTGTCGATGTCGGCGGTCAGGTAGTCGCTCGGAGCCAGCAGCACCAGATCCAGGGGCACGACCCGGCCGGAGGTGTACTCCCCCGCCGCGATGACAGGACGGTTGCCGGGCGTCGAAAAGACACTGGTGCCGTTGCGGTTGACGTCGATGACCGTATCGACGGTAGGCGGGGTACCGACCGACGCGCGGACCGCGGCGACGAGCAGCGTCGCCGCGGTGTCGTTGTAGAACCGGGCCCGGCCGATCGCGGGCGCGATGGCGGTGCCGGGCACGCTCAGCGGCGGCAGGATGAACCCGAGGTCGTCGGCGCCCGCATCGGTGGTGACCATCAGCGCGCGCGGGCCGGTGCCGGCCTGCGCCCACATCCGCTTGACCCCGTCGGGGCCTTGCAGGGGCGGGATCTGCCCGACTGCGCGACCGCCGACGACCCCGTCGGGGGTGGAGGTGATTGTGGTGGTGGGTTGCCCGTCCGGGCCGATCAGATCGGTGTGCTGGGTCCCGCCGACCTCGGCCGTCCAGAACGTGACGGCAATGCTGCCGACGACCTGGGCGAGGTTGTCGATATCGCCGATGCCGTCGACCGTCGCGAACGTCCAGTCCGCGATACCGCCGCCGAAGGGGAAACGTGACATGAAAGCCCTCCTTCTCTAGGCGACGGGCCACGCGGCCGCGGCGATCTGGATGTACTGGCCGGTGTTCAGCCCGGTTACGACGAAGTCGACGGACACGATGCCGTCGGTCTTGATCCGGACGATGAGATGCGCGCCGGAGCTGCTGGAGATGCCGATCGTTTCGATGTCGGCGCGGGGACGGAACCCGGCGGGAAGCCGTCCGAGGGTCGTCTGGGCGCTGGCCACGGTGATGTTGCCGCCGGTGCGCCGGGCGGACAGTTGCAGGAACGCGATCCCATTGACCCGGTACAGGTGGTTGGCGGCGTTGGTCCAGCCGCTGTTCAGGGCAAGGCTCGTGTTACCGCCGTCGTCCTGCATGACCGTCCATACGGTGCCGCTTGATTCGTAGCTGCGGCCGGTGTCGGTCTCGCGGATGTGCCGACCGGGGGCGTGCGCTGGGCGTGAGGTGGATTTGCAGAGGATCTGCCCGTCGTCGCCGAGGTACCAGGAGCGCGTCGTGAGCAGCGTCAGCACCCCGCCGGCGATGCGGACCTCGGCCAGGGGTATCTCGTACCAGGCCGTCGGTCCGGTGCCGACGTTCGGCGCCGGGGCGGTGTCCGCCGTTCCGGTGCGCACGGCGGTTCCGACGCGGTAGCCGGCGTCGCGGAACAGGCGCAGCACGACCAGGTCGACGCGGGCTGGCCCGGACAGGCTCGGCGTGTAGATGATCGGTGTCAGGCCGCTGGCCCACGGGAAACCACGCAGCAGCCCGCTCAGGCCGGGGCGGACGATGATCTGCCCGCCGGAGACGCTGACCGGCGGTGCGTCGTTGGGGTGGCCGATCAGCCCGTCGGCGGCCTGCGGGTGCGACATCGCCTCGTACTGCGCCTCGGTCAGGTTGCCGGTCGCGGAGAGCGGCGATTCTTCAGCCATGCGCGTGCCTCCAGCACCGCCCGGTCCGGGGCGGCGCACGATCGGGACGGCCTGGTCCGGTAGTGCCGGACCGGCCTTACAAAGGGGTGAGGGTGCCGTCGGGTCGACCGCAGCGGCGGCCAGCCGGTCAGGGCTTGGCGGGTTGCACGGTGCGTTCGAGGCGGCCGACACGGCTGTCGATGTCCCGCAGCCGTTTGACCCAGGCCGGGTCGTAGGAGGCGGCCTGCGACCCGATGGTCGAGGTGACGACCTCACCGGCGGTCGCGTACGCCTGCAGGTGCACCGTCTGGACCCGGTCGGTGAGGACCTCGCCGGGCCACAACTCCATGGCGACAGTGCTGCCGACGTCGTAGTGCACGCCGTAGCGCTGCGTCGGGGTGTCCATCGTGGTCGCGGCGAGCCGGGCGTTCTGGCCGCCGTCGCTCAGAGCTTCGTCGCCGGCCTTCTGCAGCTCAGCAACGGCGCCGTTACCCGGCCTACTGACCAGGGTCTCGACGCGCCCCCATGCGCTGATCGAGGCCGGGTCGGTGCGTTCGAGGACGAACCGGTCCGCGCTGGTGCCCTGCCCGCCGACGATCGCGGCGCTGACCTTGGGCGATTCGATGGTGTAGCCGACGTACTTCAGATTGCCGAGGTCGAAGCTGTAGCGGACCTGCGCGGAGCGGTCGTCGGGCCGGTACACCTCGAACAGGATCTGCCGGCCGTCCTGCCGGGTCCGGAAACCGAGATCTCCGCCGCCGGTCGCGGTGGTGCGCAGCACGTCGGTGACGACCTCGAGGCGGGTCTTGACCGTGACGGCGGAGCCGATCCCTGCTTGGGCGCCGAGGACGAGTTGCGGCACCCGCCGCTCGGGCAGGGCGCGGGGTCCGGCGTTGAGGTCGACCAGGGTGCGCATCGCCTGTTCGGCGTTGCCCGTGAACGTCCAGGTCTCGACGTCCTGCTGGTCGGGCGCCTTGCCGGGGTTGGGGTAGGTGATGCGCCCGGCGATCCAGGCCAGGTCGTCGGCGAACGTGACGGTGAGTTTCCCGTCGCCGGCGTTCTCCCCATCATCAGACCGCTCATACAGCCGTTCCTCGATCGGCCCGGCGAGCAGCACCGTGCCCGGGTAGTCGGCGGCGGGGTCGGGGCCGCGGATGACGACCAGGCGGTTGCCGGTCTGCATCTGCTCGCGGATCCATGGGTAGCCGGGCAGGACGGCCTGGCCGCTGCCGGGCTGATTGAAGCGCAGGCTGACGTCGATGCTGGTCCAGCAGACGATCGGGTCACCGACGATGGCCAGATTCCGGTCGGTGACCAGCAGCGTGTACTGCACGGCTACGCCCCCTCGAAACGAGGACGGAAGCTGACCGTCAGCGCGGTGCCGATCCCGGCGCCGGCGACGGTCAACGTGACCGGATTCGCCCCGGAGCGCAGCGGCCACAACACTGCGCGCGGCCACGACAACGCCCCGGCGAGGTTCTCCCCCGCCGGGCCACGCACCACCGGTCGGTTCGTCGCGATCGTGACCGTCTGCCCCGCCGCGAGGGGATAGGTGAGGGTGAAGCCGCCGCCGGCCCCGGGATTGGTGGCGGTGAACGCGCTCGCCGGGCCGGTGAGCTGCAAGACCGGCCAGGCGTCGACCTCGCCGGGGTTGTCGATGGTCATGTCGCCGAGGACCCGCGACGTCGACAGCGACGGGTACGGGCGAAGGAACGGCCGCCCGGGCGCGTAGTCGTAGCGGAAGACCAGCGGCTGGGTGGCCCGCCAGTACCCGTCGGGCGCCATTAACGTCAGGACCGGGTTCGCGTACACCCAGTTCTGGCCCGGCTCGCCCCGGAAGCCGTCCTCATACCAACACTCGATCTCGCGGACGTTGTCCTCGCCGTCCGGGCGCGCGACCCGCAGAATCCCCGGCGCCCGCCGATGCGTGGTCATCGTGAACGCGCGCATCAGGTTCCGGTACCGGGTCAGGAACTGCAGGTGGGTGTCGCCGTGGATGTGCAGCGGCCAGGTGATCCGGCGCGGCTGCGCGCGCACGAAGCGAACTTCTTCCCCACCGCGTGACAGCGGGTCGGTGACGAGTTCGATCGGGGTCGCGCCCCACCCGGCGATCTGATCGGTGGTGAAGTAGCCGAGCTCGTCGTCGGTGTTCGATAACTGCCAGACCTGCCCGTCGGGGTCGGTCCAGGTCGCATCGATCGTGCCGATGTCCTCCGACCACTGGGCCAGGTCGCCGACGGTGGGGTCTTCGGGCCCGGTGACGATGTTCGCGCCGACGGACAACGGCATCGCCCACCCCCTCGCGAAGCTCGTTGGGCAGCGGCCGTGGTGGTGGCGGCCGTTCGAACTCGCAAGAGGGGATGCTTGTCGTCTCGTTTGACTGAATAGTCAGTTACGAGACATCGCTTGGACGCCACGATGGTAAAGAACTCCGAGGTGGGATCGGTGCCTTTACTTGATATCTCCACTCCAGGCGTACGCGTAGCCACCATCCTTGAGCGTCGTTGCCGTCGCCTGGAACGACAAGGCGCTTTCCGTGGTGACCGGAATGGTGCGCTTGAAGCCGTCACGGCCGTCGCACTGCAACTGACCTTCAGCCTCGGGGACCAGTGCCTGTCGGTCATGAATCAGAATGTTGACGATGCTGTCGCCGCTGCACGCGAAGACGAACTCGACCGTTCCACTTTTCGCTGGCTTGCCCATTAGCGTGTTTCCCATGCTTGGGGCGAGGGGCCCCGCACCCTGAGGCGAAGTGGGATCCAGTCCCGGCTGCAACCGCTTCAACTCTGCTTTGGCCGCATCTCCGGGAAGCGCGGATGAGGCGGGTGCAGGGGTGGGCGGCGACACCGTCGCCGGGTTGTCGCCCTTCTCGTCGGTGCAACCAGAAACGGCGAGCAGGACACAGATCGGCAGGGCAATCGCGGACAGACGCATAGTTGCTCCATTGAGGTGGGCTCAGCAAGAATAGAGACTGCTTCAGTACAGTACGGACGAGTGCACCGTATCGGACGGTGCTGGAGTGGGACGTGGAGCTATCGATACCAGGCTGCGCTGGTGCTGGCCTGGTTTGGCAAGGCGGAGGACATGACCGTGCTGGGTGCCGCCTTCAAGATCTCGCGGGCGACCGCGTACCGCTACCGCGACGAAGGTATCGCCGTGTTCGCCGCCCAAGCGCCAGACCTGCACCCCGCCCTGGGGGATTAGCCGACGACGACGCTGTAAAAAAAACTGCGTCACCTCACCGTCAGCGCAACGCCGGATCGGCGACATCGTCGTCGATCCGGCGTTGCGCTGACCCATTCCGATTACAGACCTACAAGGCTTCTTGGAATTACCTTGTTAGGAGTTGAAGCGCCCGAGGGTGATGTCGCCCACCTGCGGTGCATTGACTTTATAGGTGACTTTCTTCTTGGGAGTGCATGGCGCAGCGATCCACTCCTTGGTTCGAGTGATCTTCCAGCCCATGCTGCCCAGTCGCACCCGGTACGCCTTATTGGTCTTGTTGCTGTCAGACACCTGCAGGGCACGCTTCACCGAGATCTTGGCTCCAGCTTTGATCTTCAACGTCTCCTTCGCCTTCGCGACCACCCCGCTCACCTCGGCCTCCGTGCCGAGCTCGACCTCGGCGGAGATCTCGTGTGCCGACTCCGTCGTGTAGGTGGCAGTTTGGTTCGGGCTGAGCCAACTGGAGAATGGCTCCTCACTGTCGACGACGAAGTGCGGGCTCCCCGTATAGGTCACCTTTGCGGGATCGTTCACCTCTGGACACGACCTGACAGAAGGCCCGGTCGGCGCTTCCGGGTTCGGCTCGTAGACGGTAGCCGTCAACTCCTGGAAGTCACCCTCCACGACGGATCCATCCGGAGCGAACACAAAGTCGTCGGCGGACAGTTCAACGACCCCGGCCGAAGGTTCGTCCGTCGCGGGATTCACGTCGGCGTGCGCAGACGAGATACCCGCCGCCAAGATCGTAACGGCGAATAGCGACGCGCCAACTTGTGCCTTGTATCGCACGTATCCCTGCAATTCTGCGGGTCATACCCGCCTCGTTCAAAAGCCAACATGTCCATACCTTCACAACGTCGCCCGCTTGAGGAGATAGTTGGAAGGATTGCCGGTACGGCCCTGCCGTCCGTGCCGGGAGAAGCATGCCATGTCATCGATGTTTGCGGGCGCTCATGAAGATCGATGTGGCGCTTGTCATACCGGTTGTTGAGGTGAGTTAACACCCAAATCGGATTATCGCTATTGACTGAGCATCTTTCTCCGGCCACCGCATGCGATGCGTAAGGATTGCGCAACGCCTTGTGTCAATGGATACCAACTCGAACTCCCGCGGTCAGGTCATTCGATCCACAGGTAGTAGGTGAACGTATGCCCTCACCAAAGGGACGTCACCGGCTCCGGTAGACGCGGTTCAGGGAATCCTCGCGGTCCTGCAAGGCCCGCAACCGGGCCGGGGTCAGCGTCGAGTCGCGGAACTGGAACAGGTACTGCGCACCGTTTCGCGCCTCGGCATGCTGGTAACCGGCGCTGAGCTGTTTCCACTGGCTGTCGGTGAGGACCGGTTCGGGGCGGCCGGTGCCGTTGGCGACCACCGACAACCCCGGCGGCAGGTACCCGCCGTTGTCGTACAGGGCGGGCAGGATGCCGCCGTCGCGCAGTGCCCAGTGCACGTGGTTGTAGTGGTTGGCGGCGACGGCCCCGCTGTAGACGTGCGGTTCACCGTTGTGGATCTGCCGTTTCACGGCCGGGGTGAAGATCAGCTCCCTGGAGTCGGGGAACGCGTGGTGGATCCAGTCGAAGACCCGCATCAGCGGGGGTACGTCGACGGCCCGGCCGTGCTCGCCGTTCGCGGCGTCCATGCCGTGGTACGACCGGTTGCCGGTCACGGTGATCGCCCCGGGCCGGTAGCCAGAGATCAGCGGCAAGTCCGGGAACGGACCGTGCAGGATCCGCATCATCGCCGCGGCACCGATCCCGCCGCGGCTGGACCCGTGCGGGCCGTCGCCGGTGAACAGCTGCTTGACCCGATCGACCACCGCATCGAGGAGCCGGGCCGGGACGGCGGTGACTGCCCGGCCGATCATGCTGGTGCGGCCGGGGACCAGGTTGAGCAGGTCGAAGGTGACCCGGCGCAGCACCCCGGCCGGGTCGGTAAGGACATCCTTCAGGCCGGTGAGCGCATCCCCGGCCTGCTTACGGACCTTGCCGAGCAGGTCACCGAACCCGTCACCGACACCCCGGTTGTTCGGCCCGGTCGCGGTGGCGCGGGCTGCCAGGTACTCCTCCACTCCCGCGACGCCGCCGGTCCGGGCTGCCCGGTTGACACCGTCGACCCAACCGGCGCCGAGCGCGGCGGTACCTTCCGGACGCAGAATCGCCTCACCGCCGGACAGGTCGAGGAGACCGCCGCTCGCCGAGACGAACCGGTGGACATCGCGGCCCGGGGTATAGCCGGGCAGAATGCCACCGTCAGCGAACTTGACCGGGGGCAGCTTGTTGTTCCAGCTGTCCGGCAGGCTGATCTTCACGTCGTCGGGCTTGACGTGAAACGCCTTCGCCAGGGTGTTGTAGCCCTTGAGCAACCCGTCGTTGAGGACGGTCTGGACCACGAACCGGATCGGTTCCTTCGCCGCGTTGGCCAGCAACGCGAACGCCGTCGCCAGTACGGCCAAGCCCTGCTTGAATCGCGGCGCCACATGCACCGCGATGACGTCACGCAGGTAATCGAAGAACGGCCGAATCCGATCCCAGACCGGCTTCACGGCCACCGTCCAGAGCTGGCCGAAGACGAACGCGAGCGCCTTAGCTCCAATCTGGACGATCCCGGCCAGGACCTGGAACGCGGCGCCGGCGACCTTGAACGCGACTCCGATGGCCTCGAAGGCGGGTTTCACGATCGCCGAGTACAGCCAGCTCAGCGCCGGGCCGATGATCTTGGTGATCCACCAGCTGATCGCGGAGAAGATCGGCCGGCCGATCGTGGACCAGAATCCAGAGACGGCCTGCCCGATGATCACGAACTGGGTCGCGAAGACCTGCGACAGCGGATACAGGTAGTTCGTCCAGAGGAACGCCGCGGCGTCGCCGATCGCGGTGAAGGTGGGGGCCAGGATCTGCTGCCACAGCCTGGTCAGCCGGTCCGCGTACAGCTGCACGACCTGATCGACCAGGGTGCGGAACGGCTCGACCGACTGGTACAGCGCGACCACGCCGGCGGCGATCGCGGCGACCCCGGCGACGATCGCGCCGGCCCAGCCGAGCGAGATCGCCGAGGTGACCGCGGCGAGCACCGCGAGCCCGGCGGCCGCACCAGCGATGGCACCGACCAGGACCTCGAGGACGTCGATCGGAATCTTGTTGATCCACTCGAACAACATGGCGAAGCCGTCGACGACGGCAGAGCCGATCGGCGCCGCGGCCTCGACGAACCGGATCCCGGTGATCGCGAGCTGCTTGAGCATGTCAAGGACCGGCGGCGCGTTCTCCCGCGCGTAGGTAAGGAACCGCTGGAATCCCTGGTTGGTGTCCAGGGTGGTGGCCCAGTCCGCGAACTTCTGGGTGATGTCGAGCAGCCCGTCGGACACCTCGCCGGTCAGCGGGGTGAACGCCAGGAACAGCCCGGCCATCCCCCGGGCGATGTTCGATCCGGCGGTGAACAGCTGCTCGATCGTCGGCACGGCTGTCGACTCGATGTAGGAGAACAGCCGCCGCCACGTCGGGTCCTTGAGCTCGTCGACGGCCTTACGCGCGAGCGAACCCAGCGCGTCGGACACCCGGCCGACGAACGTGATCACCCGTGGCAGAGCAGGAAGCATCGCCGTGATCGCGGTCTGCAGACCAGACAGCAGCCCGTCGGACGCCGCCGAGCGCAGCTGGTAGAACTCGTCGCGCAGCCCGAACACGAACTTCGCGAACTCGCGGCCGGTGGGTGACAGCTTGCCCATCGCGGTCTCGACGTTGCTTATCGCGTCGCCGCCGGCCACCCCGGCGCTGGTGTAGGCGCGGGCCAGCGCGCGTTGCGAGGAGATCAGCTGCTGCTGCGCCCCGGCGAGGGCGTTCGCGGCCTGGCGCTGCTGGCTGGTCTGCGCGGCGACGGCATCGGCCACGCCGCGTTGCGCGGCCGCGACCCGGTTCGCGGAATCGGCGACGCGCTCTTGGGCGGCGCGGACCCGGTCGGAGCTGTCGACCTGCGCCTTCGCCGCGGCTTTGCGTTCCTCGGCGAGGCGGTTCTGCTGCACGCCGAGTTGCTTCTGCTGCAGCAGGGCCTGCTCGTAGGTGATGCGGGCCTGCTCGCGTTCCTCCTTGGTCGCGAGTGGGTTGGCCATCAGCCGGTCCAGCGCCGCCTTGGCGTCGGCGACATCGAGGGTCGCCTGGCGCTGCCGGAGCGCGTTTTCCTCGATCGCGAGGCTGAGGTCTTCGAGTTCGCGGCGGGCTTGGCGGCGGGCTTCTTCCCTGGCCTCGGTCAGGTCTTGCAGGGCGCGTTTGTGCACCAGCAGCGCCCGGGCCAGGTTGATCTCGGCCTCTTCGAGGTCGCGGGCCGCGCGGCGCTGCGCTTCGGCGTTGCTGGCCCGCACTGCGGCCAGGCCGCGTTCCGCGGTGGCCACCGCGTCGACGGCTCCGGCCACCTGCGACTGCGCCCGTGACAGCGACGCCGCCGACGAGCCGGCGGCGTCGTCGGCCTTCATCAGCGCGGAGACCGCGTCGCCGATCCCGCTAAAGCCAAGCGCGAGGACACCGACGGCGATCGTGGACGCGGCGGCGGCGGTGCCGATGAACCCGATCGCGGTGGTCGCCGCGGCGGCGGCCGGCACGATGGCGGTGCCCAGCGAGGCGCCGGTGGCGATCAGCAGCCCGAGCCGGCCGAGGTTGACCTGTGTCGCGTCCCCGAGCCCAGCGAGGGAGCGTAGGCCCCGGTCGGCGTCGACCTCGATCTCGACGTGCGCGTCCTGACCGTCGAGGTGCTCGACCATCTCCGCGACGGCGGCGAGCTCGGCGGCGCCGGCCGCCGCGTCGAACCGGAACCGCACGTCGGCGTCGGCGCGCGACAGCTCCTGCAACTGCTCGCGCAGGTGCGCGATCGCCGCCAGCGCCGTGGTTTCGTCGATGTCGATGCCGACCCGGCGGCCGGCCAGTGTGGCGAGCTGGCCGCGGATCCCGGCGATGGCCAGTTCCGCGTCGGTGGAGTCCGCGCGGATGTCCAGCACCGGGAGCCGCTGCATGGCGTTGCGGACTGCGGTCTGGGTCTGGCCGCTGAACGTGCGGGCGAACGCGTCCGCGGCGGCCTTGGCGATCCGTTCCGCGTCGCGGGCCGCGTCGGCGGCGGCCTGCTGCGCGCGACGCCGCGCGTCGGCCTGTTGCTCGCCGGCGGCCTTCTCCGCCGCTCTGCGCGCGGCGTCGACGGCGGCCTTGGCCGCGGCGTCGGCCGCCTGCTGGCCCTCGGTCTTGACGTCTGAAAAGAAGCCGAGCAGTTCCCGCCGTGCCCGGTCGGTGTCGGCGTTCAACTCGACCGACGTGTTGCTGTCGGTGATCTCCTGCAGCAGGGCCTTGAGGCGCAGCATGCCGGCCATCGCCGCGACCTCGTCGATGTCGACACCGATACGCTTGTCGTGCAGCCGTGCTAGTTCGTCGCGCAGCGCCTGCACTGCCCGGTCGGCGTCGGAGGAGTCCGCGGTGAGCTCCACCTCGGGCAGCGCCCGAAACGCCGCCTCGACCCGCTTGTGGAACGCCGTCGCGAAGGTCCCCGCCAGGCCAGCGCCGGTCCGGTTCATGTCCGGTGCGACGGTGCGCGCGGCGCGCTGCGCGGCCTGGCTGAACCCGGCCGGCAGCGTGTCGTCGAGCTTCTTGCCGAACTGCCGTGCGAGCCCGTCCAGACCCTTGCTGATCTCGCGGTCGATGAACCGGAAGGACGGTACGACCTGCAAAAAGGCAGTGCCCGCGCTGTACGCCATCACCGCCCCCAGCTGCCGCAGGGCCGCGACGGTGAGACGGGACGGCGGCTACGAGGCCACAGACACCGGATCGCCGGCCGCCCGGCCGCCCCGGCGTGCGGGCGGGCGGGGCGGGGCCGGTTGGGGGCCGTGGGGCAGCAGCCGGGCGACGAGGTTGCGGTGCTGCGCGCGGGCGCGGCGCTTGCGTATCCGGTCGGCGGCGGTCCGCGGCCGCGGATACGCGGGGATCTTCGGTGGCTTGCCACCGGCGGCGGCGGTCACCGCCTGGATCAGCTCTCCGAGCCGGTCGTAGGTGTGCGTGGCCATCTCCAGCTCCGGGCTGAACTGCGACATCGACGCCGCGAGGCGCCCCGCACCGGCCGGCGGCCGATCCAGGAGGTGCTCGGCGAGCTGCTCGTCGTCGCTGAGTGCTTCGACGAAGTGGCTGTTGCGGGGCAGCGCGTCGATGACGTTGAGCAGGCGGCGCCACCGGCGTTGCTGCCACAGCTCGTGCAGGTCGAGCCCCTGAGGCAGCAGGTCACGTTCGATCGCTTGGCCGTATCGGGCCAGCAGACCGGCGAGGCGCTGGTCATCGGCCGGTGTGGCGCACAGCCCGTAGTGGGTGCGGTAGGTGCGCACCAGGTGCCGCATTCGGTAGTCGGGCAGGGCGGCCACCAGCGCACGGCTGTCCGGGTACACCAGCAGTTGCAGGAAGTGCCGCCGGTCGCCGGTGCCGGCGGCGACCGCGCGCCACGACACCGTGCGCGGATCCCGCAGCCGGACCGGCCGACCGAATGCCCGGACCTTGAGGCGGTGATGCGGGCGTTCCGCGTCGACGTCGTCGAGGTCCAACCCGAACGCCGGAGGGTCAGGGCGCGGGGACACCGTCAGGGGCGAGGTTGTAGTGCGCCCGGTAGTCGCTCATCAGCTTCTCCAAGCGGTAGATCTCCATCCGGTGCGCCAGCAGCGTGGCCCGCTGCTCCGGGGGCAGCAGGGTGTGCATCATCAACCGGGGATTGCCCTGCGCCGCGTCGAGTTCCTGCCAGTCGGTGTCGATCTGATCCATCAACAGCCAGTTGCGGCCCTTGTAGGTGAACCAGAACGGCGCCGGGCGATCGGTCGGGCGTTCGTAGGCGTCGAGGTCGCACACCACCGCCACGGCGTCGTCCTCGAGGACGGGCGCGGCGTCGAAAACCGGGCCGGCCGGGGTGGTGGTGTCGTGCGGGGTGACAGCAGTCATCAGCGGAAGGGCTCCTCACGGTTCGGTACGGCAGATGGCCGTGCCGGGTCAGCGGTTCCTTGTGGTGCCGCCGCGCAGCTCGCGGGCGGGCGCCGTTTCCGCGGCGGACGGTGGAGCAGCAGCGGGCGCCGGGGCTGTGCCGTCGGGCTTGGGGAACCAGCCGTCGAAGGCCAGCGCGACCGCATCGGATGGGGTGTAGGCGATGCGTTCGATGAGTTCGCCGTTGGCGTCGGCCTTGATATACGCGCCCAGCGGCGTGCCGTCACTGCCGGGCGGTAGAAGCTCTGCTCCGCGGTTCACAGCCATGCGACTCCTTCTCTCGTGCAGGTGATGCGGGAGTGGCGGCAGCGTTGGGCGCCGACGGGTGTCGGCGCCCAGGGGCCGTTATGGGGTGGTGGGCTCTCGGTCGAAGCCCATGGAGGCGAGCAGGGCGAGCCATCCCGGCCCGGCCCAGTGCCAGCGGTGCGAGAACCCGACCGCGGAGTCCTTGTAGCCGGTGAAGGTCATCGGGTACTGGATTGGGTCGTCGCCCTCGCCCATGTTCTGATCGCCGAACTCGGTGATCCGGGATCTCGGCATGTACCGTCCGAAATAGATCTCTCCAGCCTCGACCTCGTCGACGAACAAACCGAGCACGCGGTAGTACCGCGGCTTGGGCCGGTCTGGCTTGGCGATGGCGACCTCACCGCTGCCGGCGGTCGCGCGCAGCGCCGCCACGTCAGCGCCGGTGAACAGGCCGATGACCTGCTTCTTCGTCTCCTGCGCGTTGATCGCCATGGTGATCTCGTCGCTGGTGACGTCCTCGCGGGTGGATTCGACCGACCCGAATGACCTGACCTTGGTCGTCTCCGTCGCGCGGGCGAACGCGGCCGCGTCGGTGGATAGGTGCCCGAGGTCGCCCCACCCGGACGGCAGCGGCAAAAGTTCCCCACCTGTGGTGGTCAGGGCACCAAGTGAGGGGACGCTGTCCGGCGCGACGAACACGCTGCCGTCGAGGGCCTTACGAATCAGCTCGGATTTCTTCTCTTGCAACGCCGCGTACGACACGGCTCACCTCGCAGACGGGTAGCCGCCCGGCACGCAGGCTCGGGCGGAAGTTGAGGAGGGCGGCGGTGCGCTGGTCAGCGCGTGGGTGCGCGGCGGCTGACGAGCAGGTAGCGGCCGGTGAAGCGGCGCACCCCGGGCGCCCAGGGCAGCTCGATCGGGGCGGCGTCCACGACGACGCGGTCCACCCGGCCGTTGCTGGCCCGCAGGCGTTGAAGAGTCAGGAACTCGTGCACGCGGGCGGCCAGTTGCTCGCCCTCGGCGTACGTCTTGTGGAAGACGTCGATGTCGACGCGGGCATAGTCGCTGAGCCGGTCGCTGTGCCCGCCGGTGCGGGTCACCCGGCAGAAGGGCAGCCGCTGCGCGAGGTCGGCCGGGGTCTGCGTCGCGACCCGGCCGGCGCCGACCAGCGGGGTCAGGACCTCGATGAGCAGCACGTGGATGTCGGGGAATCGGCGCGCGAGGTCCGCGAGATCGCTCATGTGCCGCGCCCGAGCACGTCGATCCAGTCGAGCACCTTGGCGAGGACCCGCTGGGGGTCGACGGTGGGAGTGCCGACCTCGACGAGGATCGCGTGATCGGACGTGTTGGCCAGTTGCGCGGCGACCCGGGCCATCGGCGGGCGGCCGATGTCGGTGACGATCGTGTCGACGATCTCCCACGAGCTCTCGTAGTCGCCGGTGTCGCGCGGCGAGATGAATTCCGCGTACGGCAGCGCCGACGCCGCGATGTCGTGCACCGCGTGGCGTAGTTCCGGGCCGACCGCGCACGCGGCGATGCCCTTCTTGTCGAGCTTGAACCGCACCCGCACGACGGCCACGCCCGTCACCCCCTGCCCGTCGGGTGAGGCGACGATCGGAGCCCGGGATGCCCGGGTCAGCCGGTCGTGCGGCGTACGGGGATCTCGGTGACGGTGTTGAGCCACTCCCGCGGGGTGCCGGCCACCTCGTAGAGCAGGCCGCGGATGCGCACCTGATCGTGGGCGTCGACCCGGGTGCCGGGTGGGGCGAACACCGTGGCGTCGGCCTGCACGGTGTTGGCGTTGACTTCCAGCTCCCGGGTGGCGCCGGGGGCGAACAGGCAGTCGGGCACCACGGTTTCCGTACCGGTGCCGGGGATCGGGTCGCCGAAGACATCCGTGGCCGGCGGGTGCACGATCACGACCGGCTCGGTGTCACCGCCTGCGGCGAACATCGCGCAGGTGAGCGAGCAGGCGGAGGTGGTCGAGGTAGCGAAGGTCGACGGTGTGTCCGGGCTTCGTCCAGATGGTCCCGGCCCGGCGCCGGTTGCGGCGGATGCCGGCCAGCAGCGTGGTGTCCGCAGGGGTCAGGGCGAGCAGGCCGGATGCCAGGTCCGGGTCGTAGGAGCGGGAAAACGGGCCGGTCGTCTGCGCGCGCAGCCCGTCGGGGTTGCGCATGACCCGCACCGTCATGTTGAGCACGGCCAGGCCGACGCTGTCCGCCGACAGCTGCCCGGACGCGATCCTCTCGGCCACCGTGGGATAGGTGTCGCGGACCAGCTGCGACGCCCGGCGCAGCAACGCCCGGACGAGGGCTTCGCGGGCCGGGGACAGCGCTCCGAACAGTTCGGTGTACTCGTCGACGGTGGCTAGCGGCGGCGGCCCGTCGATGGTGCGGAACCGCACGTGGTACGCCTCGCTCTGCACGGCCGTACCCGTCGCGCGGAACACCGCGCGCCACAGTCCCGGCTCATCGCCGAGGAACGTTGCCGGATACTGCCCGGGCGCCGACGCTGACTCGACGACCGGGACGGCGTCGACGGCGACGGCGACGGTGCCGTCCGGCCGTGACCAGGTCGCGGTAACCGTCGCGCCCGGGGTGGTGGTGAAGATCAGCTCGACGGTGTCGCCGACGTCCATAGCTCACCTCCGTCCGGGCGTGCCTGGCGGACGTCGGCGACGCGAGCATCGAGTGGCGGCGCCATCAGTCGGCGTCGCCGGCGCGAAGGTGACCGGCCCGTACGCAGGCGGCGATGATGTCACCACGGTCGGTGTCATCGGCCACCGAGACGTGCATGGCCGCCGCGTAAGCCCGCCACGCCTCGACACCGGAGCCCTTCCCGGAGCGCGGCGGCGGCACCACCGCCGGCAGACCGCCACCGCCGCCGCTGTCCGGGAGCACGAGCACCGGCGCCGGGTCCGGCGCGGGTTCCGGCGCCGGTTTAGGCGCTGGTGTGGCGTCGAGGTTCCAGGTCGGCGCCGCCGGTCCGGCGAAGACGGGCTCGGGTTCCGGCGCGCTGGCGTGCTCGGGTGGCCACGCGTGCGGGTTGGTGATCCGTTCGGCGATGTCGGCGGGTAGGTCGTGGTCCGGTCCGTAGGCCCGCCCGTCGATGATCACCCAGGCGGCGAGGCGGCGCTGCTGCATGTCGGCCACCTCGCTTACAGAACCTTGGCGGTGAGCAGCCGCTGCGGTTGGCCGATGACGGGCATGCCGACGCCGCCCACTTTGGTCCAGGTGCGGACCGGGTCGCCTTCCTTCATCACCACGCCGACGAGGCCCGGGAGCTCCTCGAAAGCGAGCTGCGGGTTGGTGCCGCCGATCAATTCGAGCGCTTCGGCGGTGATGCCCCAGATCGTGCGGCCCAGCGTGCGCGGGTCCTGTGGCAGGTACACCATCCGGTCGGCGGGGATCGGGCGGGTGGAGACCCCGTCGACGTCGACAAGGGTGTTGTAGGAGACCACCTGCGGCAGGTCGAACGATTCGAGCAGGGTGTTGAGCTGCGCACGGCTGATCATCGACGGGGTCACGCCGTTGCCGGCGGCGAGCCGGCGCACCTTCTCGTTTCTCAGCATGTGCCCGATGACGATCCGGGACGTGAGCGCCCAGGCGGGCGGCTCACCGGCGTCGTCGGTGAACAGGTCCGCCCACGAGCGCATCTCGTCGAACGGGTCGGAGTCGGCGTGGTTGGCCCAGGAGATCGCGGCGACGGGCAGGTGCGATGGCGACACCCCGAAATCGGCTTCGAGGGTGAGGCCGTTCTCGCCGCGCAGCGTGAATCGGCCGTCGGTCAACACGTCACCGCGGGCTAGCTCCTGGCGGGCGTGGACCGCACTGGTGTTGATCTCGGCGTCGTTGTAGACGGCGTCGACCATCGCGGAGGTGATGTCGCCGCCGGAGCGGGCCCGTTCCAGCTTGAGCCGCTCCTCCTCGCCGATCGGGGTCTTCTGCCCGAGCGGGGGCAGAGCGACGCGCTTGCGTTCCAGTCCCGGCCTGGATCCCACCGGGGTTTCAGCGTCGAAGGCCCTGAACTTCGCGGCCCTGTTGGTCCGAATGAGGGTGTCGAAGGCGGCCTCGATGTCGGGGATCGTCTCGTCGGGCAGCCACATGTTGAGGGTGTAGTTGGCCGGCGTCGGGATCCAACGCACGTAGCCGGTGAGGACGGCCGGCTCCACCAGGTCGAAGTTGATCATCGTGTGGGGGTGTCCTTACCGGTAGCGGAGGGAGCCGGGGGCGGCGGCGATGCCGGCGGCGTCGAGGCCGTGGCCGGCGGGCAGCCGGGCGGTGACGATCGAGCCGTGCCAGAGCAGGGCGGCGCCGACGTTCGCGCCGCCGTCGACTCGGATCGAGGAGAAGAGGTGCCCGGCGAGGTGCTGCTGGCCGTTGGTCTTCGCCGGGTCGTAGGGGCCATAGAGGCCCGTCTTGTCGCCGGAGGTGATCAGCGCGACCGGCATCCCGGACGGGATGGCACCGTTCGGGTAGTGCGTGGCCCGGGTGAACTCGCTGACGGCGACGGTGATGGATTCGGTGCAATCGGTGCCGTGGGCCGAGCCGAGCCAGGCGCGGTCCTCGACCAGGTAGGAGATGGTGCGGACGGAGATGTCCATGCGGGCGATGCCCTCCTTCAATGGGGCGGGGACGGGCTGACGCCCGAGAGGGGTGTTAGGCCGGGGTGTCGGGCCGCGGCTGCTGGCGGCTGGCGAAGCGGGCCTGCGCGGCGGCGCGTCCGGCGGCGAGGCCGGTCAGCGTGGTGGTGCCGGGGTTTCCCTGGCCGTAGTCGGGCAGCTGCCGGGGCAGGCCGACGCTCGCCGGTGGCGCCGCGGGCACCCCGGGAACGGAGGCGGGCAGCGCCGGCGCGGGAACGGCCGGGGCGGCGGGCACCGCGGCGACAGCCGGTGCGACGGCCGCGGGTGGTAGGACGGCGTTGACGAAAGCGCTGACCTTGTCGGTGTCGACGCCGATACCGTCCGCGGTGAGGAACCCGCCGGTGTTGACCCCGGCGATCAGCGCGGTGACCTGATCGGGCTGCAGCCGGGCACCGACCGCGGCGCGCAGGTGCGCGTCGACCAGGACGGCGCCGGCCTGCTGCATGGCCTCGGCCCGGCCGGCTTCCCGGGCGGCGGTGACGGCCTTCTCGTGTTCGGTCTGGTTCGCGGTGATGAGCTCGTCGTGCGCCTGCGCTTTGGCGCGCAGCTGCTCGTAGTCGGCCATCGACTTGAGGCGGTCCTCGTTACGGCGCGCGTAGTGCCGCCAGTACGCCTCCCGCTGCTCGCCGGTCATTTGCTCGAGGGGCACCCCGGCCGGGTATCCCGCCTCCCCGGCTGCTGGGTTTGGCGGCGGATTCACCGGGCCCGGCGAGGGCGGCGGCGTGCCCGGCGGCGCGGCGGGCGCGGACGGGACCGGCAGGGTGCCGGTGCCGGGGGTGCCGGTCGGTGCCGGGCCGGGCTCACCGACCGGTTGCGAGCCGCCCCTGACGGGCCAGATCGCCTTACCGGCACGGGTGAGACCGAGCGCCCGCAGAGGTTCACCAGTGAGTGGATCACGCAGGCGGGGATGCGCAGGAAGCTCGACGGTGGGCGCGGTGCAGGGCAGGGAGATTCGCATGTGGTGTCCCCATGTCGGGTGGCGGTGGACGCGGGCCCCTGACGGGCGCGCGACGAAGCAGCCGACCGGCGCAGGCCGGACAGCAGGTGGTGGTGCGGGATCAGCCGATGGCGTTACGCGGCGACGCGGTCGGCGTCGGCCGGGGCATCGTCGCGGCGCGGGGCGCGGGCGACGTCTCGCGGGCTGCGATAGTGCTGATCGGCGTTGATGAGGATCGGTCCGAGTTCGCCGTGCTCAGTGATCTGCACACGGATCTGTCGCAGCGCCTCATGGGTGTTGCCGCCGGCGGCGGAGTAGATGGCCGCGAGGTCGTCGGCGTTGATGGAGAAGCCCGGGTCGGCGGTGTCGCCGACCGCGATGACGCCGCAGCGGCAGCCCGGGTGGATCGGCTGCAGCTGCTCCATCGAGTAGACGCGGTCGGCGGCGACCACGCAGATCCCGCACGGCGGTCCGCCGCTGCCCAGTTCCGGGCGCAGCACACGCCGGTAGCCGCCTCGCACGTTTCGTACGCGCATGAACCGGTGGGCCTGGGCGCGGTGCGCGAGGCTGATGTCGGTGTCGACCACCATCGCGGCCCGCTGCAACACCTTCTGCAGGGCGACCGTGTCGGGTTGACCCTCGGCGATCTGGTAGCGGTAGAAGCTGGCCAGCCGCTCATAAGGCACGCCCGGATCCAGCGGCCGGGTGCTGGTGCGGGCGGTGTCGCCGGTCGCGCGGTCGGCCTGCGATGCGGGCAGCGGCGGGTCCGCGCCGACGCTGGCGGTGATCGCCTCGGCGAGGACCTGTTCGGTGAGCGGGGACAGGACCCGGCGCAGGGCGGTGATGTCGACGAGCCCCACCGGGCCGACCCGACGCCCCAACACGAGGGAGGTGCTGCGGGCGAGGTAGGCGTCGGTGAGCCGCGCCATGCGCCGCTGCGACGGCTGCACCAGGCGCAGAATCTCCGCGATCAGCGCGGCGACCTCGCCGGGGCGCCACCAGCCACGAAACCTCAGCAGCCGTGACCGGGTGCCGTTCACCGCGGTGCGGGTCACCTGCTCCCGGGCGGCGGCCTGGGCGTTGATCAGCGCGACGAGCTGGGCGAGTTCGGCCTTGGTCAGCTGCCCATCGGGCCCCGGCATGTCAGATCAACCCCTCTCCCTCGTCGGTGACGGCCGGCTGGGCGAGCCCGTCCAGCACCGGCAGCACCAGCGGTGCGGCGGCCGGGGCCGTGGGGTCGGGGGTTTGGGCGGCGGCGGCGATCTGCGCCTCGCGCAGCTCCTGCTCGTCCCACTCGGACTCCAGCTCGTCGGCACGTTCGGGGGTGTAGCCCCAGATGTCGATGAGCCGGATCCGGCGCGGGATGTCGTTGGCGGCCTTGCTCGCCGCGTCGGCGCGCTCGGACAGCGACAGCCGTGCCGGCGACGCCCACAGCGTTTCGAGCTTCGACAGATCCGCCCTAGCCGGTTCGCCCGCTTGCAGGAAGCTCAGGGCCATGACCTGCGACCACGGCAGGCTGGTCCGGTCGATCCGGTCCTGCGTCCTGAAGATCAGACCCTCGCGCTGCAAGCTCGCGCCCTCGGCGGACTGGTTCACCCCGGAGGGCTGGAGCATGAACATCGGCGTGCGGGTGACCGCGCCGAACTCCTGCACGTCGGCTTTGACGCCGTCGAGGATCGGGCGCAGGTCGACCGTGCCGGACTCCCACATCTCCGCCCCGGCCGGCAGCTGCCACAGCGCCGCCGGGTCCATCACGAACAGATCGGAGTAGTCGATCTCCTCGCCGGTCTCCTCGTCGATGTCGTCGAGACCCTTGACCGCCCGCTGCCGAAACGCCTGCATCGTGGCGATCACCAGGCGCTGCAGGGTTTGGTGGTTGATGCGCGCGAGCAGGTCCTGGTGGGCCTCGTACTCCCCCGCCTGGTCCTTGTTCAGGAACCGGACCACGGGCAGCCGGTTAAAGCCGAGCGTTCCGGAACGCTCAGGCGCCCAGTCCCATGCCCGAGGGCTCCAGGTGACGCCGATGCCGCCAACACCGGAGGCGGCGTAGCTGGCAGTGCGGCGAGCGACCCACACCTCACCGGGCAGGTACAGGTAGGCGCGGTCCTCGCCCTCGATGTCGTCGCGCATCACCTTCAGTGCCGCCCGCAGCCGCATCGGGTTCACCGGGTGTGGCTCGCCGATGATGGTCCGCGGGTCTTCGGCGGTGACGACCGGCGCGCCGGTCTCCTCGTCGACCGGGCCGACGATGACGTACGCCTCGCCGAGGTTGAGCATCATGTCGTGCACGTCCGCCGCCGTGACCGGCATCCCGGACCGCTTCCAGATCTGCGCGGCCAACTTGTCACCGACCGCACCACCGTCGGCCGCGGTGCGGAACCCCACCGGCGTCATCCGCTCCGACACCGCGGCGACCGCGAGCTGCGCATAGTTCGACCGCGCCAGGCGTTGGAACGCGATGTACATCTCGCGGACGTTCTCCGCGCCGATCGGCAGCGGCGGGTCACCACCGTAGATGTCGGCCAGCAGCCGCAGCCTGCGCTGCCGGGCGCGCTGGTTGAGCTTGGTGAACAGGCGGTCCATCCACCAGCCCGGCGAGAGGCGGGTCTGCACGTCGATCGGCACGCAGACTCACCCCCGCCGCCGGATGCGGGCACACGTCACAGCGCCCCGGGCGCCAATTCGGCTGGCGATGCATCGATCAACGGTTGTCCTTGATCATGTGCGGCCCGCCGGTTCCCCCCGTGATCGGCGGGCCGTACCCCGTTCCGCACACCTGCATCGGCGCTGGTCCAGCCCTCGGGCTCGGTCGTGAGTGCTCTGTCCAAAGGCTGTGGACGAACACGGTCAGCGGATACGGCGGGCCCGGTAAGCGCGCTTCGGCTTCGGGTTCACCCCGCCCGCGATGGCGTCCGCCCGGCACTCGTATGCGAGCACCGCAGCGACCGCGGCATCGATGAGATCCAGGCTCTTCGGAAACCGCTTGCCGATCTGCAGACCCGCCCGCGACGGACGCCGCCGGGCGTTGAGGACGTGCCGGCGCAGGACCACCGCCAGGCCTTCGCCGCCCTCGATCTGCTCCGGCGCCGGGGTGTACGAGATGCTCTTACCGCGGACCGCCTCGAAGAAACGTTCCAGGGCGGAGACCATCGGCCTGCCCCTGGCCGTCCACCATTCCAGGGGCCGGGCCTGTGACGCGCGGACCTTCAGCTTGTCGCCGAATTCCGCCGTCCATTTGTCGAGGTAGTCCTGGATGTGCGGCGGGTCGGCGTAGAAGCCGACCACCCGGAACCGGGCCATCGCCGCGGCGACGGCCGCGTCGACGGCGACCCGGTCGAGGCGGCCGTCGTCGCTGTCGGCGGGCAGCCAGTACCCGAGCAGTTCCAGGTGCCCGTCGGACACCCGGCACGCCACCAGACAGGTGGAGTCGCCGGAAATGCTGGCGTCCAGACCGAGCGTGACCACGTCCCGGTCCGCGAGGTGCTTGTCCGGGTCGGCGAGCGCATCCCATTCCTTCGCCGCGATCCACGCATCGCTGCTCGAGGTTTCGGCGTTGAGGAAGAACCTGCGGCTGTTCGACGGGATGGCGCGCAGGGAGTAGATCTGGTCGACGATGCCGTCAAGATCATTCCATTGGATCGCGTCACCGAACGCCTCGACGATCGCCGCCCGCAAAGCGGGCTCGTCGGTGAGGTCGGCGCATTCGCCCCACCGGTGATCGAACAGCTGCCGGACCCGGCCGCGTTTTCGGCCGGTGCGGATGAGTTCGGCCTCGCGGTAGGTGACCTCGGCGACCGAGTCCTCACCCGGCGCGAACATCGTCGTGGTCTCCAAGAACCACGTGCCGCTGAGCTTGCGCTTGACCAGGTTCTGCGTGACCGTCGCGTACATGTCCCGCAAGATCGGGGTGTTGTAGCGGTGGCTCTCGTCGAAGCAGACCCAGGTCTCGCGACCACCGTCCTTGGAGGACGCGGACGCGGTTGACGGCAAAATTTCGCCGCCGCCGGGCAGGTAGATCCGGGTCCGGCCGGCATCGACACCGGGCGCCCCGTACAGCGGGGCGGTCTCCTCGGTGAGGTTGTAGTAAATGGTGTCGAAGACGTTGCCGGTCTGGCCCTCTTCGGTGGCCATGATCCGCAGGACCGGCACGTGCACGGGCTGGCCCATCGGCTCGCCCGGCTCGTACACGTAGCGGAAGCCGAGGCCCCACGGGTCGTGGTAGACCTCACCGCCGCGCGCGAAACCCAGGAAACGCGCCGGACCGAGTGCCTCGAACAGTCCGATCATCCCGGCGAGGCCGCTCTTCGCCGACCCCTTCGGCCTGGAGAAGAACGTGGCGTCGTAGTAGCGGCGGCCCCGAGCATCGAGGGCGTAGCAGTCGAGGATGAACCCGGCGAACTCGTCACCCAGGCGCACCCGCTGGCCCTGCACCGCACCGGGCCCCTGGAGCACGAGGAACTCGATCCAGGCGATGGCCAGCCAGCCGAGCGATCGGGTCCGGTCGTGGCCGGGGGCGCGCACCAGTGTGCGCGGCATGGCGGGTTACCCGGCGGCGAGCCGCCGACGCCGCGACGGCGCGTCAGCCAGGTCCGTCACGGTCCCGTCCCCGCCCGGTGCGCCACCCGGGTCGGGCGTGCCGGCCCCGCCTGTGATCTCGTCGCCCGGCGGCGGCTCAGCGGTGGCGGGAGCGAGTTTCGAGTCGGTGTAGCGGATCAGCAGCTTGCGGCGCGCCTCGCGGGTCACACCCATCTGGTCCTCGCGCCGGCGCATCTCGGTCGCCTTCGTCGCGTGCAGCTCACCGGAGAAATACGACGTCCAGAAGTCCTGCTTCAGGTAGGCCGTCTCGATCGCGAACAGCCAGTCCGTCGGCGCCCAAAGCACGCAGTGCGGCATGATGCGCAGCTGCTCCCACCAGGCGCTCACCTGCGGGAACCAGCTCATTCCCGGCCCGCTCGGCAGATCGAGTTCGCTGCCCGGCCCGGTGTACGGGGTGTCCGGGACGTCGGTCCACTCGGGTCCGCCGTGCCCGTGTCTGCGGTTATTCGGTGCCGGTCCGGGCCGAGCCATGCTCACCACCACCGTTCCCATGTCGGGGGTGCTGGCGGGACCCCCCACTACCGGGTGCCCGCCGCCCGGGGGGGGGTGGGGGAAAC
>NZ_JBEZXZ010000076.1:0-37221 GCF_040638275.1 Actinoplanes sp. NPDC026623
CGCAGGGCGGCGAGCATGCTCGCCGCCCTGCGCGCTGCCCGGGGGCACCGGCGCGGCGGCGACCTGGCCCGGGCGGCCCGGATGTGCTGGGAGGCCAACAGCTGGGCCGACGAGCGGGGGCACCGGCCGCTGCTGTCGCGCAGCCACCAGCTGCTGTCGGCGATCTACGACAATCTCGGCGACACCGCCACCGGGCTCGAGCACGCGCTGCACGCCGTGGAGTTCCTCGACGACGACACCCCGCCCAAGCTGCGGGCGGTGATGCTGGTCAAGCTCACCGACGACCTGGCGATGGCCGGTTCGCTCGACGACGCCCGCGAGCGGTACCGGCAGGCCGAGCACCTCGCGGTGGGCCTGGCGGACAAGGCCACGCTGGTGGTGGTGCTCAACAACTTCGCCTACGCGGAGTATCTATGCGGCGACGCCGAGCGGGCGTGGGGCGCCATGGAGCGGCTGCGCGAGGCGACCGAACGGGCCGGCGGGCGGCTCAGCCCGGACGCGGTGGACACCCTCGCCCGGATTCAGATCGCGCTGGGCCGGCACGCCGACGCGGCCAGGACGGCCTGCGACAACGTGGTGGCGCACGCGCTCTCCGGCGGGGACGACGCCGACTCGATGGCCGAATTCCTGCTCACCCTCGCGGTCGCACAGCGGCACCAGGGCGCCACCGCGGCGGCACAGGCGAGCCTCGACGGGTGCGCCGCCCTGTGCCGGGAGCGCGACCTGGCCGGCATCGGCGTACGGGTGGTGCAGGAGCAGGCCGAGTTGCACGCGGCGCGCGGCGACTTCGCGCTGGCCTTCGCGGCGCACAAGGAGTACCACGAGGCCGAGCATCGGCTGATCTCGCAGCAGCGGGCGGCGCAGGCCCGCACCCGGCACGCGATGTTCGAGACCGCGGAGGCGCGACGCGAGGCCGAGCGGTTCCGGGAGCAGGCCAGGCGGGACCCGCTGACGGGCCTGCACAACCGCCGGTACGTCGACGAGCACCTGCCGGCGCTGCTGGCGCGGTCGCCGGCCGTCGTGGCGATGGTCGACCTGGACCGCTTCAAGCGGATCAACGACGTGTGCTCGCACCAGGTCGGCGACCGGGTCCTGGTCGCGGTCGCCGCGCTGCTGCAGGAGGCCGCCGCGCCGGGCTTCGCGGCCCGGCTCGGCGGCGAGGAGTTCCTGGTCGTGCTGGCCGGCGAGGACGACGCCGAGGCCCTGCTGCGGCTCGAGGCGCTGCGGCGCACGGTGGCGGAGCAGCACTGGGCGCCGCTGACCGGCGAGCTGCCGGTGACGGTCAGCCTCGGCGTGGCGACGGCCGCGATCGGCAGCGATCCGGCGCCGGCGCCGGCCCGGGCCGACGCGGCCCTCTATGCCGCGAAGCGCGGCGGCCGCAACCTGGTGAGCGTCGCCGCAGGCATAGACAGCCTTGACTGCATTCGGTGATTCGGCTTAACGTCTCGGAAACTTCCGGGCACCGTCGAAGCCATTCGAGGTCGATCGATGAAACGTTTCATGCTCGCCGCGATCCTGCTGCTCGCCGCCGTACTCGCGGGCGCCCCCGCCCTCGCCGCGGCCCCGTCCGTGACACAGACGTCGGTCACCGTGCTCACCACGACGGGCCGGACCGCGCTGACCTACACCGGCTACATGAACGGCGAGTCGTTCCAGCAGGACGGCATCACCACGGCGGCCGGCTGGCAGTACACGGCGTTCTGGGACCAGAGCGGATACGTCAACCTGTCCCGGCGCAGGCTGCCGTCCGGCGCCTGGCAGAACCTGCGGCTCACCGACTACGCGACCACCTCGACCGACTCGCACAACACCATCAGCATCGGCATCTCCCGGCAGGACGGCACCCTGCACCTCGCGTTCGACATGCACTCCTCGGCGCTGCGGTACCGCAGATCCGTCGCCGGGCTGGCCACCTCGCCGGACACCGCGGCCTGGCAGGCCTCCAGCTTCGGCGCGGTGCAGTCGACCCTGACCGGGGCGAGCATGCCGACGCTGACCTACCCGCAGTTCCTCACCACCCCTGCCGGCCGGCTGCAACTCGCGCTGCGGACCGGCACCAGCGGCGCCGGTGACGAGGTGCTCTACGAGTACGCGTCCGGGTCGTGGGCCTTTGTCGGCCGGTTCATCGACGGCACCGCGGCGAACAACAACGCCTACCTGTTCGGCCTCGAGTACGACTCGACCGGGCTGCTGCACGCGACGTGGACGGTCCGCGAGACCTCGAACGCCAGCACCAACCACGACCTGTTCTACGCGTACAGCAAGGACGACGGGCGCACCTGGCGCAACAACGCCGGGTCGGTCGTCGCGACGACCGGCAGCACGCCGCTGATCTCGAACTCGGCCGGCCTGCGGGTCTGGTCGATCGGCCAGAACCGCGGACTGATCAACCAGGAGTCGCAGGTGGTCGACGCGGCCGGGATCGTGCACGTGCTGGCGTCGCACCTGCCCGCGGCGGCCGCGAGCAACTCGGACTTCACGGCGGCCCGGGAGGGCGCGGTGCTGGTGCACTACTGGCGGGACAAGGCGTCGAAGGTCTGGCACCAGACCTACACGCCGTTCCTCGAGCGGTCCAGCCGCGGCGACATCGGCGTCGACTCCGGCGACAACCTCTACGTCGCCAGCGGGGATTCCTCGACCCGCAAGCTGCACATCCAGACCGCCTCGAAGGCCTCCGGCTGGACGGACTGGGCGCTGCGGTACACCTCGGGGGCGATCTACTACTCCGACCCGCTGATCGACCACGAGCGGCTGCGCGCCCTCGGCACGCTGAGCATCTTCGCGCCGCGCTACGGCGGCAGCCAGATCGACGTGCAGGACTGGGCCGTACGACCTTGACGTGGATCGATGTATTGCGCTGAGATGAACGCCACCGCGATTGTTAACGTTCACATCTGGAGGGCACGTGAGGAACGTCAGCCGGCACCGACGAATCCTGGCCGCCGCGCTGTGCGGCGTGCTGAGCGGCGCCGGCCTCGCCGGGCTGGGCGCCGCCCCCGCCGCCGCGGCCGGCCCGGCACCGCACTACCTGATGACCGCGTTCACCAACTCCAGCGAGTCCAACATGTACGTCTACGACTCGTCGAACGCCACCGACTACAGCCTGATCCGGGCGAACGCGTACACGCCGCCGTCCGGGCTGATCCGCGACCCGAGCGTCATGCGGCACACCGACGGCTACTACTACCTCGTCTACACCACGAACTGGACCGGGGACACGATCGGCTTCGCCCGCAGCGCCGACCACGTGAACTGGACCTTCCTGCGCAACGTCACCGTCGGGCTCAACGGCTCGACGGGAAGCACCTGGGCGCCGGAGTGGGTTAAGGACGCCGACGGCAGCATCCACGTCATCTTCTCCGCGTCGACGGCGGGCACGGCGGGGCAGTTCCAGCCGTACCGGATCACCGCGACCAGCAGTGACCTGTCCACCTGGAGCGCGCGGGCCGCGATCGGCATCCCGGCGAACCACATCGACACCTTCGTCGTGCGCTCCGGCGCCACCTACCACGCCTACCTCAAGAACGAGACCACCAAGTACATCGAACACGCGACGGCGACGTCGCTCACCGGGCCGTGGACCTTCACCGGTACGGGGAACTGGGCCGGCTGGGGCTCCGGGCTCGAGGGCCCGGCGCTGGTGCAGCTGCCGTCGGGCGCCTGGCGGCTCTACTTCGACCAGTACGGCGCGGGCCGCTACTACTACGCGGACAGCACCGACCTGAACACCTGGTCGGCGAAGACGGAGCTGCCCGGGCTCTCCGGAACCGTGCGGCACTTCACCGTGCTGCGCGAGAACGTCGGCGACAGCACCGCCGTGCCGACCGGGAACCGGTCGCTGCGCTCGGCGAACTTCCCCGACCGGTACGTGCGGCACCGCGACAATCTGGGCTACATCGACCCGCTGAGCACGGCGAGCAGCGCCGCCGACCGCCAGTCCGCGACCTTCGCCGTCGGCGCCGGGCTGGCCAACGGCAACTGCTACTCGCTGCAGTCGGCCAGTCCGGCCGGCCGCTACCTGCGGCACTACAACAACCGCCTGGTGCTGGCGGCGAACGACGGCACGGCGACGTTCCGCAACGACGCCACCTTCTGCGCCCGGGCCGGGCTGTCCGGCACCGGCACCACCTCGTTCGAGTCCTACAACTACCCGGGCTTCTACCTCCGGCACTACAACTACGAGCTGCGCATCGACCGCTTCGACGGCAGCGCCACCCTCAAGGCGGACGCGTCCTTCACCGTCACCACGCCGCTCGCCTGATCCGTCCGGCCGGCAACCGTGCGCCTGCCCCGGCCCGCACGGTTGCCGGCCGCACCTGGATCCGGACGGGTCATGGTGATCACCGTCACCGCCGCTCGCCTGAGGATCCTCGAACCGCGCATCGATGTCCGTACCGGGCCCCTCCAGATCGATGGGCATCATGACGATACGGTCTCCGGGCTTCCCGATGAGGCAAAGGCAGGCGACAATCTGTCGTCGCCGAACGCGCCGATCGCCGGGGGATCCGTAATGGCCTTCAATGGGTTTATCTCGTACAGCCATGCCGCTGACGGGCGGTTGGCTCCCGCCGTGCAACGGGGACTGCACCGCCTGGCCAAGCCCTGGCATCGTCGGCGTGCCCTGTGGATTTTCCGGGATCAGACCGGGCTGGCGGTGACCCCGGGGCTGTGGTCCTCGATCCAGACCGCGTTGGACGGTTCCGAGTACTTCGTGCTGCTCTCCTCGCCCGAGGCCGCGCAGTCGCATTGGGTGAACCGGGAGATCGAGCACTGGATCGCCACGAAGTCCGCGGATCGAATCCTGCCCGTGGTGACCGACGGGGAGTGGGCGTGGGACCGGGAGCGTCACGACTTCACCGAGGACTCGACGGCGGTCCCCGAGGCGCTGCGCGGGGTGTTCGCCGAGGAGCCGCTGTTCCTGGATCTGCGGTGGGCGCGGGGCAGCGAGCATCTCAGCCTGCAGCATTCCCGTTTCCGGGACGCGATCGCCCAGCTGGCCGCCCCGATGCACGGGGTGAGCAAGGACGAGTTGGAGGGTGAGGACGTCCGTCAGCATCGCCGGGCGCGCCGGCTGCGGTCCGGGGCGGTGGCGACGCTGGTGGTGCTGACTGTGCTGGCGGGGCTGAGCAGCGTGTCGGCGGTTCGCAACGCGGACCGGGCGACGGCCGCGGCGGCGGAGGCGTTGCGTCAGCAGCAGGCGGCGGAGGTGCAGCGCAGCAGCGCCGTGCGGTCCGCGGAGGAGGCGAGCCGGCAGCAGGAGGTGGCGCGGCAGCAGCAGGTTCGGGCGGCGGCCGCGGCGGTCGAGGCGCAGCGGTCGGAGCAGGTGGCGCAGGAGCAGCAGAGCCTGGCGGATCGGGCGAGGGCCGAGGCGCGGCGGCAGCAGCAGATCGCCGATCAGGCGGCGACGCGGACCCGGGAAGAGCAGCGGCTGGCGAAGGAGGCCGCCGCGCGGGCGCAGCAGCTGGAGCAGGAGGCGCAGCGGCTGGAGGCGGAGGCGCGGCGGCTGGCGAAGATCGCCGAGGAGAAGCAGCGGGAGGCCCGGGAGGCGGCCGAGGAGGCCAAGAAGCAGCAGGCCAAGGCGGAGCACCAGCAGCGGATCGCGATCAGTCGACGGCTGACCACTCAGGCCAGGGCGACGATCGTCAGCGATCCGAAGACGGCCCTGATGCTGGGGGCGGCCGCCCAGGCGGTCCTGCCCGACCTCGAGACCCGCAGCGAAGTCACCGGCATCGTCACGGCGACGGGCTACGCCGGCACGATCAGCGACGTGACAGCGGCCGTCTACGGGCCGAAAGGCGTCCTGGCGGCCCTCGGCGCTGACGGCAGGGTGTCGCTGTGGAACGCGACCGACCCTGCGAATCCGGCCCGGATCGCCACGCTCGGCGATTGGGTCTCGGGGAGCACCTCGCTCACGCTCAGCGCGGACGGGCGGACCCTGGCCGTTGTCGACCCGAATGGCGCGGCGGTCCTGTGGGACGTGACCGACCGGTCCCATCCGGACCGGCTCGCCACGCTGCCGCGCGACGGCTACGTGCAACTGGTGGCGTTCAGCAGGGACGGGACCACCCTCGCCGTGGGTAAGGGCATCGGGGAGATGACCCTGTTCGACCTGGCCGATCGATCCCGGCCCCGGCAGCTCGGCACGTACGAGATGCCCTACTCGACGCGCGTTGCCCTGTTGAAGGACCTTGTGTTCAGCCCGGACGGACGCACCTTGGTCGTGAACGAGGGCATAGACGTGGTCGCCCTGGATGTGACCGATCGGGCGGGCCCCTTCGGCGTCCGCGAAATCTCCTCCTCGCACGTGTCCACGATCGCGATCGATCCGTCCGGAAACCTGGCGCTCGGGCTCCCCGACGGCGAGGTGTATGTGGAGGCCCTGAGCGGTCCGGCTACCGCCCGGCTCATGCAAGATCCGCCTGAGCTGCCGGAGCCGCCGGAGTTCCCCGACGACGACATGGACCCCGCCGACGACCCGGACAACGAACCGTTCAAGAGACTGCACGGCCCTACCAGTCTCAACAAGATCGCGTACAGCCCGGACGGACACTATCTGGCCGTCAGCGGCGACCGCGGCACGGTGATGGCGTGGGACATGACCGGCGGGACGAAGCCCACGCCGGTCATCAACGCGCGGGCCAACGGCGCGATCAACACGGTCTCCTTCGACCAGCACGGGGGAAGGCTGGTCACCGGCGACAGCACGGCGACGGCGACCTTCTGGAACACCAGGCCCTTCGGTAGTTCGGACTCGATCGCCGCGCTCACCATCCCCAAAGGGCCGATTCGGACGATGGCGCTGCGACCGGACGGACGGACGCTGGTCGCCGCCGGCTCCGACGGCACGGCGAGCTCCTGGAAGGTCACCGACCCGGCCCGGCCGGTCCGGGACACCGACCTGACGATCCGCGGCAACAAAGTTGTCAGGTCGGTGGCGTTCAGCCCCGACGGCCGCGCGGCGGCGGCCGTCGGACGGGATTCGCAGGTGACGCTGACGGATCTGACCCGCCCGCTACAGCCGGTGGTGCTCCCCGCCTTGGCCTCGCAGTCGGTAACGAACTCGATGGCGTTCAGCCCGGACGGGCGCACCCTCGCCGTCGTCGTCGCGCCCAGCAGACTGCTGCTGTGGAACGTGGCCGACCTGACCCGTCCCGCCCTGCTGGCCACCCTGAGCGACGACGTCTGGTTCGGAGCGGCGCTGGCCTTCAGTCCGGACGGACGTTACCTGGTCACCGGCGGCGGCGAGCGGCCACTGACGCTGTGGGATGTGACCGACCGCTCCGCCCCCGCCCGGGTCGGCAGGTTGACCGGCCACGGAGATGCCGCGCTGTCGGTGGCCTTCAGCGCGGACGGGCGCACCGTGGCGAGCGGCGGCCAGGACGGCACAGCGATGCTGTGGGACGTCACCGACCGCGCCCGGCCGCGCCGGCTCGCCCGGCTGACCGATCACAACAACCCGGTGACCACTGTGACCTTCAGCCCGGACGGGCACACCCTGGCGACCGGGGACAGCACCGACGAGGTGTTCCTGTGGGACATCACCAACCCCGTGGTACCGATCCGGCTCGTCTCGATGCACGGCCCCGGCAACACGGTGCAGGGAGTGCTGTTCAAGCGCGACGGGCGCACCCTGGTCGTCGCCGCCAACACCACCGGCGTCAAACAAACCGGGACCGTCACGCTGTGGAATTACGCGAAGCTGCACAGCATCCTTCCGAACCCGGCCAAATATGCCTGCGCGATGACCGGCCGCGGCCTCGACGCCGGCGAATGGGCCACCTACATTCCCGAGCTCCCGTACCGGCGCTCCTGTAGGGGCTGACGGCTCGCCGCTCGCGACGGTGCCCGGGAACGCACGCGTTCCCGGGCACCGTGCGGTAGCGGTCAGCGGATCAGTCCGTCGCGGTCGAGCGCTGCCCGGATCCGGCCGAGCCACTCCCCGGCCAGCCGCCGCCCGTCGGGGAGTTGGTCGCCGCGGTCCCAGCGCCACGCCGTGATCATCGCCAGCACGAGGATCCGGCACTCGCGCAACAGGCCGTGGTCGACACCCGGATAGTGCTCGCCGACCTCCTCGGGCGCATGGGCGAGATCAAACTCGACAGGCCCGCGGCAGCACGTCTCGAGGTCGATGAACAGCAGCCCCTCCTTCGTGGTGAGCACGTTGCCCGGGTGCGGCTCGCCGTGCAGCAACTGCTCGGCGCCGCAGTGCTCGCCGATCGCCCGCCCCAGGCTCCGCAATGTGCTGCCGAGCAGTTCCCGGTCCTCGGCGGCGAGCGCGGGGGTGAGATCGCGGTTCGCCACGAGTTGCTGGGCGTGCTCGACACGATCCGTGAAATGCGGCGCCGGGGCGTCGATCTTGCGCATCCCGGCATGCAG
The DNA here is from genome assembly GCF_040638275.1 of Actinoplanes sp. NPDC026623. Classification (NCBI taxonomy): domain Bacteria; kingdom Bacillati; phylum Actinomycetota; class Actinomycetes; order Micromonosporales; family Micromonosporaceae; genus Actinoplanes; species Actinoplanes sp. NPDC026623. Next base: position 8,377 of record NZ_JBEZXZ010000076.1, read on the forward strand.
CCGCCCGAGCGCGTCGGCGTAGTCGGCCGGTGCGACCTGCGGCGCGGTCACCGGATCGTAGTAACGCCACAGCGTGACCACGAAGCCGTCACGCTCGTGGGCGCGTGGCTCCACCCGAGGCTCGAGCGTGCCCGCTGGGCTCCCGGACTCGGCGAGCCGTTGGGCAAGGTCGATCTCGAACTGCGCGGCCTGATGCGCCACGGGCGCCACCCGGGCCAGAACGTCACAGGGCACCAGGCGCAGAGTGAGCCTGTTCGAGTCATGAAGAACGATCGCGTCGTCGGCCCGCAGACCGGCCGATGCCGCGACCGACAGCACCGCGGCCACCGCACGCGGGAACTCCGACGCCTGCATATCGCCCGGCCCTCTCCTCGCGCGCCGCCGTGACCCGCCGAGTGGGCACCTTACCTCCGCCGAGCGCTGCCGCAGTCCGCCAGGCGTCGCTCGTCGCCGACGAGCCTTTTCAACCTGGCCTCGGGCCAGAGGTATCCGGGCCGTCGACCTGCGCCGGGCGCTGCCGCCCGGGGTCCGTCAGGCGGCGAGCACACCGGCGGCGGTCACCGGCGGCTGGGACTCGGCGAGGATGGCCGCGATCGTCTCGGGCTCGATCGGCAACTCCGCCGCCCCGGCGCCCATCACCGGCCGCGGCCGGCGCGGCCGCACCCGGCCCGAGCTGCCGCCGCGGCCCGGGTAGACCATCAGGCCGTTGACCGGGTCGGGCACGGCGTCGAGCGCGGCGTGCACGGCCGGCAGATCCCGGAACACATACCACTGCTCGTCGCTGCGGAAGCCGATCTCGAACAGCACGCCCCAGGAATGCCGGTGCCATTGCCACTCGTATGCACCGTGGGTGACGGCCGCCTCGGTGAGGGCGCTGCCGTGCGCGTCCTGCCAGCGCGCCGCCGATAGCGCCGCGCCGTCGAAGACCTCGATCGACCACCAGTGCAGGTCCATGGTGGTCCCGATGCTACGCCGCACCCGGCGGCTCCAGCCAGGTCGCGACCCGAAATTGGCAGACGCGGTCCCCGCCGGAATGCCGCGCACCCGGGGCGGATCAAGCCATCCGATCACCGCCGGCACCATCGGCGCCGCGCGGGCGACCAGCTTCCCCGGAAGGAGGTCGCCGATCGCCCGCCGGAGGACCTGGTCCGGTCACTACTTCAGATAGGGGCCCGCCGTGCCGACCTTGCCGGGCGCCGGGTTGCCGGGCAGGTTCAGCACGTAGATCCTCAGGTTGCCCTTGCCGGAGGCGGTCGCGGTCAGCGTGCCGTTGCCGACGGTCTGGCTCGCGCCGGTGATCGCGTCGACGTAGGTGCCGTTCGGGACGCCGGTGAACGTCGCCGTCCCGGAGAGGGCGACAAGCGCGAAGCTGTCGACGCCGCCGGAGGTGAAGCGGCGCTTGAACGCCATCGTCCCGGAGATGCCCTCGGTCGAGTACTGCCCCTTCTGCAGGGCCGGGATCGCCCGGCGGATCTGGTTGAGCCGCTGCACGTGCTTGACCAGCGGCTGGGCCAGGGTCGTCGCCACCGCGCCGGAGGCGCTCGAGACCACGCCGAAGTCATTGGCGGTCACCGAGCCCGCCAGGTGGTCGCCGTAGTACGCGCGTCCGGTCGTCGCCAGCGGGCAGGACGGTCCGCAGTCGATCGGCTTGCCGGCCTGGAACTCGATCTCCGAGCCGTAGTAGAGCGTCGGGATGCCCCGGAACGTCCACATCAGGCTCATGTTCTCGGCCCAGGCGTCGGTGCCGCCGGCGTAGCGGACCGAGGACTTGTTCGGGCCGTAGTCGTGGCTGTCGACGTAGACGGCGTTGTAGGTGGCGTCGTTGTAACTGTCGTCGGAGTCCTTGCCGTTGTAGAAGGCGTTGCTCGCCTCGCCGAAGTTCATGTGCATGCGCATGTCGATCACGTTCATGCCGGAGAACCTGCTGTGGTCCGGTGCGTGGTACGTGTTGCCGTTGAGGAACGCGTTGGTGCTGGTCGGCTGGTTGCCCGGGCCCATGAGGTTCTCGTATTCGAACTGTTCCGCGGCCGCCAGGATGTCGTCCGGGCTGTACTCCTTGCGTTCCTTCCAGGTGAAGAACTGCGCGGAGTGGTTGACCGAGCCGCGGTTCCACTTGTCGTGCACGAACGCGGCGACCTCGCCGAAGACGTAGAAGTCCTTGCCCTTCTCGCCGTGCGTGGCGATCGCGTGCTGCTGGATGGCCGGCAGGAAGCGCCGGTTCCAGGTGTTGCGCGGGATGTGCACGGCGGTGTCGACCCGGAAGCCGTCGACACCCATGTCGATGTACCGGTTGTACGCGTTGATCAGGTAGTTCTGGACGACCGGGCTCTCGGTGTTGAAGTCGGCCAGGTCTTCGTGGATCCAGCAGCTGCGGGCGTCCTCACCCTCCCAGTTGCCGATCCAGCAGCGGTGGTAGTACTCGGCGGGGAACATGCCGGAGGTCGGGCTCGGCCACTGGCAGTTGTAGAGGGTGTAGCCCTCGGCGCTCCTGCCCCCGGTGGGCTTGCCCCAGTTGAGGCAGGTGTTGCCGACCGGCTCGGTCGTCGACCAGACGTCGCCGTTGTAGTACGACTTGCCCGAGGCGGGCTCGACGGTCGAGCCGTCGTAGGCGAAGCCCTCGTTCCTCTGGTCGTAGTACCAGCTCCACTGCGCGTCGCGTACGCCGTACACGGTGGGGGTGAACAGGCCCTTGGCGCCCCAGCGGGAGCTGTGGTTGTAGACCACGTCCTGGTAGATCTTGATGCCCTTGGCGTGCGCCCGGTCGATCAGGTCCTGGTAGGTGTTGCCGGCCGTCTCGAGGCGGCCGTCGATCCGGTAGAAGTCCCAGCCGTGGTAGCCGTGGTAGTCGTAGTCCGAGCGGTTGAGCACCACCGGCGTGATCCAGATGGCGGAGAAGCCGAGGCCCTTGATGTAGTCCAGCTTGTCGATCAGGCCCTCGAAGTCGCCGCGGAACATCGGGTCGTTGCCGGCGGCGTTGCCCGACTTCACGTTCTGGCTGCCGCCGCGGTTGTTGGCGCTGTCGCCGTCGTTGAAGCGGGCGGTCATGACGAAGTAGATGGAGTCCTCGCGCGGGTCGCCGCCGAGCGGGGTGCCGGCCGGAACTCCGGGGGTGGACGTCGGCGTGACGGTCGGCGCGGGTGTCGCCGTCGGTGAGCCGCCGGCCGACGGCGTCGGCGAGCTGGTCGCGCAGGGGTTTCCGGTGCCGGGCCGGCCGGCCGCGACGGTGACGTCGCCGGTGCCGAGGCTGTAGTTGGCGCCGTTGTTGTTGTCCCAGACGCCGCTGCCGTTGTTGAACACGACCTGCAGCCCATTGGCATCGCCGAGGTCGATGGTGCGCGCCAGCCAGCCGGTGCAGGACGTCTGCATCGCCACGCCCGGCACCGCCGTCCAGCTGCCCCCGTACGGGGCGTAGTGGATGTTGACCGTGGTCCAGCCGGTCGGGCGCTGGTAGTAGACGGTGACGCTGCTCGCGGCGGACGCGGCGGCGACGAAGCCGAACGTCGCGACGGCCAGGGTCACCGCCAGGGCCAGGCCGAGACGTTTTCTGATGCTCACCTTCACCGAGGGCTCCTCAGGGCGCGGGGAAGCCCCGCGGCGGGGGCACCGCAGGGTCACGATCGAACCGGTTCATGGAACGTCTTGCGAAGAGCGGCCCTGCACCTGGGCTTGTGCGGCACAACTTCCTGCAAGGCCTTGCAAGTTGTTACAGGAAGTTACCAAGCCATGACGGCAACGTAAAGAGGAGTTCACATATATCGATGAAACGCGGCCGCGCCGGAACCGGACGAGGCACACCGAGCCCGGTGCAGTCGCGCTCCGGGCGGTACGCTCATCGCGACCTGGGAAGAGGCATCATGATCGGACGATCGCCACGACGCCTTCGCCGTCCGCGCGTGTCCCCCGGGCGGCGATCATGACCAGGGTGGTGTTCCTGACGGAGTACCGCCGGGAACCCGCCCGCCTGCTCATGCTGCTGCGGCGGTCGGCGGCGGCCGACCGGGAGGCCTTCACCCGGCTCTACCACGCGCTCGCGCCGGACGTGCACGCGACAGTGCACGCGGTGCTCGACGGCGACCGGGCCCGCGAGGTCGCCGCCGCCGCCTTCCTGGAGGCGTGGCACTCCGCGGAGCAGCACACCGCGCCGGGCACCGACGTGGCCGGCTGGATCATCGGCATCGCCGCGCGGCGCGCCGAGGAGCAGGGCGATCCGCGCCTCGGGGCACACCCCTCGCACGACGCGCACTCGCACGGCGACACCCTCGCCGGCCTGCTGCAGCGCCGCTCCATGCGCCGCAGCCCGTTCCGCCGCGGCTGACGCCCCACCGCCGGGCGGCGGGCGGTCAGGCGTGCAGGAACACCGGGACGTCGATGCCCACGTGCTCCACGCCCGCCGGGGCGATGCCGGCGCAATCCGCGCCGAAGGGGCCGGCGGCGACATCCGGGCGGCGCCGCGAGCCGTTGGCGATCGAGGCGGCGCACTGCTCGTCGAACGCCTCGCCGGTCACCCCGTCGGCGTTGTCGGTCATCCACAGGAACGGCGCCTGGCCGGCCTTGGCCGGCCCGGCGGTGCCGTAGCGCCGGTTCCGGGTGTAGCGGTCGTGCCCGCGACGGTCGTGCGTCACGCGGTGGCCGGTGGGCGCCGGCGCCGGCAGCTGCGACTCCCAGCTGTCCGGACCGGGCGTGAGGCCGTGGCCGGGTACGAGCGGATCACCGGTGCCGAGCTCCGGGCGGAGCAGTTCCGCGTCGTGGTCGGTGAATGTGCTCATCGTGTGCTCCCTTCTGACCTGCTGCCGGGTCGCAGCGCGGGAGAACCGATCGCGTGGGCGTGCCGGATGCGGAGACCGCCGAAGGTCTCGCGATCGGGAATCTCGCCGCGACGAGGACCTGGCACTCGTGACGTGGCCGCCTCCGGCTCCGGCGAGGCACCGCCGACGATCCGGAGCGACAATTTCACGGTACGCCACCCCCGCGCACTCTGCCCGGTTCAGGCCCGCTCGCCCGCCAGCCAGTCGGCGAGCACCTCGCGGGTGTGCTCGCCGGGCAGCGCGGGCCGCCCGACCGGTCCCGGCGGGGTCAGCGAGAACCGGGGCGCCGCGGCCGGCTGCCGCACCCCGTCGACGGTCTCGAAGGTTCCGCGCCGCGCCAGGTGCTGGTGCCGGGCGGCCCCGGCGAACGACAGCACCGGCGCCACGCACGCCTCGGTGCCCTCGAAGATCGCGGCCCACTCCCGCTGCGTGCGGGTCTCGAACGCGGCCGCGATCCCGGCACGCAGCTGCGGCCACCGGGCCCGGTCGTACTGGGCGGGCAGGTCGGCGGCGGGCGCGAGCAGCCGGATGAACTCGGCATAGAACTGCGGCTCCAGGGCGCCGACCGCGAGGTATTCGCCGTCCGACGCCGGGTAGACGTCGTAGAACGGCGCCCCGGTGTCGAGGAAGTTCACGCCGCGGGCGTCCTGCCATCGCCCCTCGGCGCTGAGGCCGTGCAGCAGGGTGGTGAGGTGGGCGGCGCCGTCGGTGATCGCCGCGTCGACCACCTGGCCCCGGCCGGTGCGCTCGGCCTCGCGCAGCGCGGCGAGCACGCCCACCACCAGGTAGAGGGCGCCGCCGCCGAAGTCGCCGAGCAGGTTCGCCGGCACCTGCGGCGGGCCGCCCGCGCGGCCGATCGCGTGCAGCGCCCCGGTGATCGCGAGGTAGGTGATGTCGTGCCCGGCGCTGGCGGCGAGCGGGCCGTCCTGGCCCCAGCCGGTCATCCGCGCGTAGACGAGGGCCGGGTTGCGGGCGAGCACCGCCTCCGGGCCGACGCCGAGCCGCTCGGCGACGCCGGGCCGGTAGCCCTCGATGAGGACGGCGGCCCGGCCGGCGAGCGACAGCACCAGTTCGCGGTCGCCGTCCTGCTTGAGGTCGGCCGCGACCGAGCGCTTGCCCCGGTTCAGCAGGTCGTACCGGGGGTCGCCGGCGAGCGGCGAGCCGGATCCGGGCCGGTCCACCCGTACGACGTCGGCGCCGAGGTCGGCCAGCAGCATCCCGGCGAACGGCGCCGGCCCGATCCCCGCCAGCTCGACAACCTTGAGGCCGCTCAGCGGCCCTCGATCACCAGACACATCTGCCTCCAACTGCCGAATCCGAATAGGATGACGCTCGTCTGTTCCACCGACCGGGAGGCCGCCTGCCATGTATCCGCCGGAGCCATGGGACCTGCGCGGCCAGCTGCACCTGTCGGTCTTCGCCGTGCCGCGCGCCGCCGTGCCCGCGCTGCCCGATCCTCTCGCCGGGGCGGTGCGGCCGCTGCCGTTCGGGAGGCATGCGCTCGTCGGTGCCGCCTGGGTGCGCTACGAGCCGGGCGGCATCCTGCAATACCAGGAGCTGCTGTCGGCGGTCCTGGTGCACGAGGGCCGGCGGCCCGGAGTCAGCATCACCGAGATCTGGGTCGACAGCGTGGCGTCCCGCGACGGCGGCCGCGAGCTCTGGGGCATCCCCAAGGACCTGGCCGACCTGGACGTGCGCACCGCGCCCGACGGCCGCACCGAGGGGACCGCGAGCATCGGGAGCGGCCGGATCGCCGCGGTGTCGTTCGGCGCCGGATGGCGGCTGCCCGGCCGCTGGCCGGCACCGATGTCCGTGGTGCAGGCGCTCGACGGCGACATCAAGCGCACCACGGTGCGCGGGCGGGCCGGGCTGCGGCTGGGCGGCTCCACCTGGCGGGTCGAGGCGGACGGGCCGCTGGGTTACCTCGCCGGGCGGCGTCCCCTGCTGACCGTCACCCTGGCCGACTTCCAGCTGCGCTTCGGCGTCCCGGCGCCGGCCGCCGCCGCCTCGTCCTGACAACGGCATCTCAGCCGAAGTCGGCGGGGCGCAGCCGCGCGGTCCGGCGGCGGTACTCCCCCGCCATGCCGGGCCAGTTGGTGACGACGCGCCCGCTCGCGTTGCGATACCAGCTCTGGCAGGCGGTCCAGACGCTGCCCGCGAGCCGGCCCTGCAGCTCCGCGTCGTAGGCGGCGGCCACCTCCGGGCGTACCTCCAGCGGCGCGGCGCCCGCCGCGAGCCGCCGCACCGCCTGGACGATGTAGCGGGCCTGCGCCTCGTGGAAGTAGACGACCGAGGTGTTGCCGGTGTTCGTGTTGGGCCCGTAGACGAGGAACATGTTCGGGAATCCGGGCACGGCCATGCCCAGGTACGCGTACGCGCCGTCGCGCCACACCCGCTCGAGCCGCTCGCCGCCGCGACCGGTCACCCGCATCGGCACCAGGAACTCGGTGGCGGCGAAGCCGGTGCCGTAGACCAGCACGTCGCAGGCGTGCTCGACGCCGTCGGCGGTGCGGATCCCGTCCGGCGTCACGCCCACGATCTTCTCGGTGATCAGGTCGACGTCGGCGCGGGCCAGGGCGGGCAGCCAGGCGCTGGTGAACAGCACCCGCTTGCAGCCCATCGGCTCGTCCGGCGTGACCCGGGCGCGCAGCAGCGGATCGCGGACCTGCCACCGGCGCTGTGCCCGCGAGGCGGCGCGCAGGAACGCCCCGGCGGTCCGGTTGCCGAGCACCGCGGAGCCGGTGAACACGGTCATCGCCCAGGTGCCCGCGCGGGACGCCGCCATCAGGGCGGGCAGCCGCCGGTAGGCGGCCTGGCGCAGCGAGCCGTACCGGCGGTCGGGCTTGGGCAGCGTCCAGGGCGCGCTGCGCTGGAAGACGAGAACCCGCTCGGCGCGCCCGGCGATCGCCGGAACGAGCTGGATGGCGCTGGCGCCGGTGCCGACCACCGCCACCCGTCTGCCCTCGACCCGCAGGTCCGGGTCCCACCGGGCGGTGTGCATCGCCGGGCCGCGGAACAGCTCGGCGCCGGGGATCTCCGGGACGATCGGCCGGGAGAGCTGGCCGACCGCGGGTACGAGCACGTCGGCGACGATCTCCTCGCCCGCCGCGGTGCGCAGCCGCCAGTGGCCCCGCTCGGAGTCCCAGGCCGCGTCGGTGACCTCGGTGCCGAGCCGCACGCTGTCGCGCAGGCCGAAGCGGGTGACGCAGCCGTCCAGATAGGCCAGGATCTCCTCGTGCGGCGGGAACCGGCGCGACCAGCCGGGATTCGGCGCGAACGAGTACGAGTACAGCGGCGCGGGCACGTCGCAGGCGCAACCGGGGTACGCGTTGTCGCGCCACACGCCGCCGATCCGGTCCGCCTTCTCCAGCAGCACCACGTCGGTGAACCCGGCCTCGCGCAGCCCGGCGGCGGCCGCCACCCCGCCGAAGCCGGCGCCGATGATCGCCACCCGCGGCTGGGCCGTCATGGCCGCTCGGCGAGGGTGAGGGAGCTGCCGAACCTACGCAGCGCGGAGGTGGCTGCGCCACCGCGGGTGGCCGTCATGGTGCCGAACGTTAGCAATCTGTTGGCAGGTTGCCAATAGCCTCAGCGGGCCGGCGTCACGATGGTCGGAAAGACCTGCTCCACGATGGCCAGCAGCGTCGTCGCGAGCAGCAGGTGCACCTGCGCCCGGGTCAGCGCGGCGCGCTTGAGCCACTCCTTGGCGGTGGCGGTGGCCAGGCCGAGGTAGGCGCGGATCATCCCGCGCAGCTCCTCGCGGTGCTCGGCCACCTCGGCCAGCCCGACGGCGACGAGCACGCTGTCCGCCGCGGCGTCCTCGGCCTCGGCCAGCACCCGCTCGACGTCGGCGTCGCGGCCCATCCCGCCGGCGTTCACCGCGGCCAGCCACGAGGTGCTGTGCCGGGAGACGACGTCGAGGAACCAGGCCACGCTGGCGTCCACCCGGGCCCGCAGGTCGCCGGCCGGCAGCCGCTCGACGGCCACGTCCGGGATGGTCAGCATCACCCGGATGACCTCGAGGTAGAGGTCCTTCTTGGTGCCGAAGTAGTGGTTGATCAGCCCGCGGGCCACCCCGGCCGCGCGGGCGATGTCGGTGGTCGACACCTCTGCGTACGGGCGCTCGCCGAACAACCGCACGGCGCAGGTCAGGATCTGCCCGCGCCGGACGTCCGGCTCCAGCCTTCTGCGCACCTGCGCCGCGTCGACAGTCACCCGCCGACCCTATCCGCCGCCGACCCGCGGAACGGCCGCGGTGAGACGTCCGGGCACGAACATCTCACCCGTCGGCCTGTCTCCGCAAAGCCGGGCACGGCACCTCACCCGGTGGCCTGTGCCCCGCCGAGCCGCAGGGCCGCCGGGGCGGTGGCGGGGACGGCCGGGTGCCGGGGCGGCGCCGGCGCCACCCGGGCGTACGGTGCGCCCGGCGCCGGGCGTGGGTCCGGTTCGCCGGCGTTGGGCCAGAGCGCGACCGCCCGCTCGGCGAGCGCGGTGATGGTCAGCGACGGGTTGACGCCGAGGTTCGCGGCGACCACCGAGCCGTCGATCACGTGCAGGCCGGGGTGGCCGTACAGCCGGTGGTACGCGTCGACGACGCCGGTCCGCGGGTCGGCGCCGATCGCGCAGCCGCCGATGAAGTGGCCGGTCACCGGCCGGCCGACGAGTTCGGTGACCGCGCCGAGCGGCACTCCGTCGATCTTCTCGGCGACGCGGCGGGCGACGTCGTGCGCGGCCGGCACCCAGGCCGGATTGGGCTCGCCGACGCCCGGGCGGGTGGTGAGCCGCCCGCGCCTGGTGTAGACGGTGACCGAGTTGTCCAGCGGTTGCATCGCCAGCAGCACGATGGTCTCCTGCGACCAGTGCCGCGGCGAGACGAGCAGCCGCAGGTCACGCCAGCCGCGGGCCAGTTCACGCAGGCCCGCCACCCAGCGCCGCCGCCCGCCGGTGTCGTCGACGAGCACGGTGGACATCAGGGCGAGCAGGTTGCTGCCGCGGCCGTACCGCACCGGCTCGACGTGGGTGACCGGATCGGGGTGGATGGAGGAGGTGATGGCGATGCCGCGGCTCACGTCGAGGTCCCGCCGGCGGGTGCGGGCGCCCAGGATGGATTCGGAGTTGGTCCGGCTCAGCTCGCCGAGCCGCGGCGAGACGGCGGGCAGCGCACCCCGGTCGCGCATCCGGTGCAGCAGCCGCTGGGTGCCGAGCGCGCCGGCCGCGAAGATCACCTGCTCGGCCGTGAACCGTCGCCTGCGGCGCAGGCCGCCGGTGCCGCGGGTGTCGACCGCGTATCCGCCCCCGGCGAGCGGCGTCACCGAGGTCACCGTGGTCAGCGGGTGCACGACGGCGCCGGCCGCCTCGGCCAGGTACAGGTAGTTCTTCACGACGGTGTTCTTCGCGCCGACCCGGCAGCCGGTCATGCAGGCGCCGCACGCCGTGCAGGTCCGCCGGGCGGGCCCGGCGCCGCCGAAGAACGGGTCGGGCACCTCGGCGCCGGGCGCGTCGCCGAAGAGCACACCCACCGGGGTACGCCGGAAGGTGTGCCCGACGCCGAGGTCGTCCGCGACCGCGCGCAGGGCGCCGTCGGCGAAGGTCTCCACGGGATTGGTCACGACGCCGAGCATCCGGGTCGCCTGGTCGTAGTACGGCGCCAGTTCGGTCTTCCAGTCGGTGATGGACGCCCACTGCGGGTCGGCGAAGAACGCGTCCGGCGGCTCGTAGAGGGTGTTGGCGTAGCCGAGCGATCCACCGCCGACGCCGGCGCCGGACATCACCAGCACGTCGCGCAGCAGGGTCAGCCGCAGGATGCCGTAGCAGCCGAACGCGGGCGCGTACACGTAGTCGCGCAGCCGCCAGGAGGTCTTCGCGAACTGTTCGTCGGTGAATCTGCGGCCGGCCTCGAGCACGCCGACCCGGTAGCCCTTCTCGGTCAGCCGCAGCGCGCTGACCCCGCCACCGAATCCCGAGCCGATGATCAGCACGTCGTAGTCGTACGCCATGAGCTACCGTGGCCCCTTGTTGTCGGCCTGTCAACAAAGGGGTGGGGCGATGCTGGCCCACGAACGACGCGGTAGCGGTCCCGTACTGGTGCTCCTCCACGGCCTCGGCAGCCGCCGCCAGGTCTGGGAGCCGATGCTCGGCGACCTGGCCCGGCATCGCGAGGTCATCGCGCTCGACCTGCCGGGCTTCGGCGAGTCCCCGCTCTGGGCGCCACCGGGCCCGGACGTGGTGCCGGGATCGGTGGACCACCTCGCCGACCTGGTCGCCCGGTTCCTCGACGAGCTCGGCGTCGAGTCGCCCGAGCTGGCGGGCAGTTCGCTCGGCGGCGGCATCGCCCTGGAGCTGGGCCGGCGCGGGCTGGCCCGGTCGGTCACCGCGTTCGCGCCGATCGGCTTCTGGGGCCCGGCGGGCCGGCGGTGGTGCCAGGCGGTTCTCGGCGGCTCCCGCGCGCTGAGCACGGCACTCTCCCCCGCCCTGCCCCGCATCGTCGCGACCCGGCCGGGCCGCGCGGCGCTCTGCTCGATCTTCTACGGCCGCCCGGGCCGGGTGTCCGCGGCGGACTGCCTGGACTCCGCGCGGGCGCTGTCCGCCGCGCCGGGCTTCGCCGCGGCCCGCCGGGCGTTCGGCGTGTGGCGGCTCCCGGTCGGCGCCGACCCCGCCCGCCTGGCCGGCATGCCGGTGACGATCGCCTGGGGTACCCGCGACGTGGTGCTGCCGCACCGCGGCCAGGCGCGGCGGGCCCGGGAGGAGCTTCCGGACGCCCGGCACGTGCTGCTGCCGGGCTGCGGGCACCTGCCGTTCGCGGACGATCCCGAGCGCTGCGCCGAACTATTGACAGCCCGCCAATAACTGGCCAAGGTGGGAACCATGCCGAAGCCGGGACCCACCACTTGGCGCGAGCCTGAGCACGACGAGCTCGCCGACCTGGTCCGCACCTTCTTCGCCAAGGAGGTGCTGCCGCACGCCGCCCGGGTGCTCGAACAGGGTCATCCCGACCGCGAGCACTACCGCCGGGCCGGCGAGCTCGGCCTGCTCGGCCTCTCGGTCCCCGCGGAGTACGGCGGGGGCGGCGGCGACTTCACCCACGAGGCCGTGATGCTGCATGAGCAGGCCCGCTCGGGCGACAGCAGCCTCGGGCTCGCGGTGCACAGCGGCATCGTCACCGGCTACCTCGTCGCCTACGGCAGCGAGGAACAGAAGCGGCGCTGGCTGCCCGGGCTGTGCACCGGCGAGCTGATCGGCGCGATCGCGATGACCGAGCCGGACGGCGGCTCCGACCTGCAGGCGATGCGGACCCGGGCGGTGCGCGACGGCGACGACTACGTGGTCAGCGGCGCGAAGACCTTCATCAGCAACGGCGGCCTGGCCGACATCGTCATCCTGGCCGTCAAGACCGACCCGTCCCAGGGCGCCGCCGGGGTCTCCCTGCTGGTCTGCGAGACCGGCGACGACCGGCCGGGCTTCCGGCGCGGGCGGCTGATCTCCAAGATCGGCCTGCGCGGCAACGACACGGCCGAGCTGTTCTTCGACGACCTCCGGGTGCCGGCCGCCAACCTGCTCGGCGCGGCCGAGGGCCTCGGCTTCGTCCAGCTGATGCGCCAGCTCCCCCAGGAACGCCTGGTGATCGGCGTCGGCGCGGTGGCGGCGATGGAGCGCGCCGTCGAGCTGACGGTGGCGTACGCGAAGGAGCGCACCGCCTTCGGCAAGCCGCTGATCGGGCACCAGAACACCCGGATGGTCCTCGCCGAGTGCGCCACCCGGGCCCGCGCGAGCCGGGTCTTCGTCGACGACTGCATCGCCCGGCACGTGCGCGGCGAGCTGGACGTGTCGACCGCCGCCATGGCGAAATACTGGCTCACCGACGGCCAGTGCGAGGTCATCGACCGCTGCCTGCAGCTGTTCGGCGGCTACGGCTACACCACCGAGTTCCCGATCGCCCAGATGTACACCGACGCGCGTGCCCAGAAGATCTACGGCGGCACCAACGAGATCATGAAGGAGCTGATCGCCCGTGCCCTCTGACGGCCAGGCGTATGTCTACGACGCCGTCCGCACCCCGCGCGGCCGCGGCCGCGACAACGGTGCGCTGCACGGGGTCAAGCCGATCTCGCTGGTCACCGGCCTGATCGAGGCGCTGCGCGAGCGGCTGCCCGGACTGGACACCGACCGGCTCGACGACCTCGTGATGGGGATCGTGACGCCGATCGGCGAGCAGGGCGGTGACCTGCCCCGCGCCGCCGCGCTGCTGGCCGGCCTGCCCGACCACGTCGGCGGCGTGCAGCTGAACCGCTTCTGCGCCTCGGGGCTGGAGGCGGTCAACACCGCCGCGGCGCGGGTGCGCTCGGGCTGGGACAACCTGATCCTGGCCGGCGGGGTCGAGGCGATGTCGCGGGTGCCGATGGGCTCCGACGGCGGCGCCTGGGCGATGGACCCGGAGACCGCCCTGGCCACGTCGTTCGTGCCGCAGGGCATCAGCGCGGACCTGATCGCCACCCTGGAGGGTTTCGGCCGCGACGACGTCGACGCGTACGCGATCGGCTCGCAGGAGCGGGCCGCCAAGGCCTGGGCCGGCGGGTATTTCGCGCGCTCGGTGGTGCCGGTGCGTGACCGCACCGGCGGCGTGATCCTCGCGACCGACGAGCACATGCGGCCGGACACCACCCGGGCCGGCCTCGGCAGCCTCCGGCCGTCCTTCGCGGGCCTCGGCGACGCCGGCGGCTTCGACGCGGTGGCGCTGCAGAAGTTCCACTGGCTGGAGGCCGTCGAGCACGTGCACCACGCCGGCAACTCCTCGGGCATCGTGGACGGTGCGTCGCTGGTGCTGATCGGCTCCGACACCGTCGGCCACGACCTCGGGCTCACCCCCCGCGGCCGGATCGTCTCGGCCGCGGTCAGCGGCGCCGACCCGACGCTGATGCTCACCGGCCCGATCCCGGCCACCCACAAGGCCCTCGCGGCCGCCGGGCTCACCGTCGCCGACATCGACCTCTTCGAGATCAACGAGGCCTTCGCCGCGGTGGTGCTCAAGTACATCCGCGACCTCGGCCTGGACCCCGAGCAGGTCAACGTCAACGGCGGGGCGATCGCGCTCGGCCACCCGCTCGGCGCCACCGGCGCCATGCTGGTCGGCACCGTCCTCGACGAGCTGGAGCGCCGCGACCTGCGCCGGGCGCTGGTGACCCTCTGCATCGGCGGCGGCATGGGCGTCGCGACCATCATCGAGCGCGTGTCGTGACCGAGCGCAACCGGCACGACGAAGGAGACACCGTCATGACCACGATCGCGTACCACCGCGACCCGGACGGCGTCGTCACGCTCACCCTCGACGACCCCGATCAGTCCGCGAACACCATGAACCGCGCGTACGCGGCGTCGATGACCGCGGTCGTGGACCGGCTGGAGTCCGAACGCGACACGATCACCGGGGTCATCGTCACGAGCGCGAAGCCGACGTTCTTCGCCGGCGGCGACCTGCCCGAGATGATCAAGGTGACGCCGGCGGACGCGCCCGAGGTCACCGCGCTGCTCACCACGATCAAGGGCGACCTGCGCCGGCTGGAGAAGCTGGGCCGCCCGGTGGTCGCGGCGGTCAACGGCTCCGCGCTCGGCGGCGGCCTCGAGATCGCGCTCGCCTGTCACCACCGCATCGCCCTGGACGCGCCGGGCTCGCGGCTCGGCTTCCCGGAGGTCACCCTCGGGCTGCTGCCGGGCGCGGGCGGCGTCACCCGGACCGTACGGATGATGGGTCTGGCCACGGCCCTGACCACCGTCCTGCTGACCGGGCGGCAGTTCCGCCCGGCCGACGCCCTCACCGCCGGGCTCGTCGACGCGGTCGTCGCCACCCCCGCCGAGCTGCTCGCCCGGGCCCGGGCCTGGATCGCCGAGCACCCGGACGCGGCGCAGCCGTGGGACCGGCCCGGCTACCGGATGCCCGGCGGCACCCCCTCGAGCCCGTCGCTGGCCGCGCAGCTTCCCGCCTTCCCGGCGAACCTGCGCAAGCAGCTCAAGGGCAACCGGATGCCGGCGCCCGAGGCGATCCTGGCCGCCGCGGTGGAGGGCGCGCAGGTCGACGTCGACACCGCGCTGACGGTCGAGACCCGGCACCTGATCACGCTGCTGACCGGCCAGGTCGCCAAGAACATGATCGGCGCCTTCTTCTTCGACCTCAAGACCGTCAACGGCGGCGCGGGCCGGCCGGCCGTCGAGGTCGCCCCGGCGAAACGGGTGGCGGTGCTGGGCGCGGGGATGATGGGCGCCGGGATCGCGTACGCGTGCGCCCGGTCCGGCCTCGAGGTGGTGCTCAAGGACGTCACCGAGGAGGCGGCCGCCCGCGGCCGGGCCTACGCCGAGAAGCTGGTCGGCCGGCTGGACCCGAAACGGGCCGCCGCGATCCTGGGCCGGATCACGACCACCACGGACGTGGCCGCGCTGGCGGGCTGCGACGCGGTCATCGAGGCGGTCTTCGAGGACCCCGAGCTCAAGCGCGTGGTGTTCGCCGAGGTCGAGCCGGTGCTGGCGCCGGGCGCCCTGCTCGCGTCCAACACCTCGACGCTGCCGATCACCGGCCTGGCGGCGGGCGTCGCCCGGCCGGCGGACTTCATCGGCATGCACTTCTTCTCCCCGGCCGACCGGATGCCGCTGCTGGAGATCGTGGTCGGCGAGCAGACCAGCGACGAGGCCCTCGCCCGCGCCTTCGACCTGGGCGTGCGGATCGGCAAGACCCCGATCGTGGTCAACGACAGCCGCGGCTTCTTCACCAGCCGGGTGATCGGCCGCTTCCTGGACGAGGCCATCGGGATGCTGGCCGAGGGCGTGCCGGCCCCGTCGATCGAGCAGGCGGCGCTGCAGGCCGGCTACCCGACCGGCCCGCTCGCCCTGGCCGACGAGGTCTCGCTGACCCTGATGAGGCGCATCCGCCGCCAGTTCGAGGCGGCGCAGGGCGCGGACTTCGCGAGCCTGCCGTCGCACGGCGTCGTCGACCTGCTGGACGGCCTCGGCCGGGCCGGGCGGGCGGCGGGAAGCGGCTTCTACGACTACGAGAACGGCCGGCGCGGCCGGCTCTGGAGCGGCCTGGCCGACATGGCGACCGCCGAGGGCCGCGCGGTGAGCCTGGCCGACCTGCAGGAGCGGCTGCTGTTCGCCGAGTCGCTGGACGCGCTGCGCTGCCTCGACGAGGGCGTGCTGCGCTCGGAGACCGACGGCGACATCGGCTCGCTGCTCGGCATCGGCTTCCCGGCCTGGACCGGCGGGGTGCTGCGCTACGTCCGGCAGTACCCGGGCGGGCCGGCGGGTTTCGCGGCCCGCGCGGCCGAGCTCGCGAAGCTGTACGGTGACCGCTTCACCCCGCCGATGTCGGCGGCCGAAGCGGGATAGGCGGACGCCGCCGACGTCACCGCGCGGTCCCCGCCAGGTCCGCGCGGTGACACCGCCATGGGGTGATCATCCTCGGCAGGGGATCCCCCGGCGGCGCTCGCGGTGCAGGATCGGACCGATGCGGGAGAGATCACGTGTTTGAGGCCTTCTGGTGGGGCGCGCTCGGCGCCTCCGCGCTGCTGATCGGCGCCCTGATCGCCTACCTGCTCTCGCCCGGCCGCCGGGTGATCGCGGCCGTGATGGCCCTCGGCGCCGGGCTGCTGATCGGCTCGGTCTCGTTCGAACTCGTCGAGGAGGCGATGAAATCCGGGCGGGTGGGCTGGGTCGCGCTGTTCCTGCTGCTGGGCGCGGCGGTCTTCGCCGCCGGCGACTGGCTGCTGTCGCGCCGCGGTGGCGGCCACCGCAAGGACCCGTCGGGCGCGCAGGCGCAGGGTTCGCCGCTGGCGATCGTGCTCGGCTCGGTGCTCGACGGTGTCCCGGAGTCCTTCGTGCTCGGCCTCACGGTCCTGCAGGGCGGGGTGAGCCTGCCGCTGCTCGCCGCGGTCGCGCTCTCGAACCTGCCCGAGGGCATGTCGTCCTCCAGCGGGCTCAAGGCGGCGGGCTGGCCGAGGGGCCGCGTCGTCGTGATGTGGCTGGTGGTGGTGGCGGTCTCCGGGCTCGCCGCGTCGGCCGGCTACCTCGTGCTGGACCCGGCCGGTGGCCTGGTCAGCGCGCTGGTGCAGGCGTTCGCCGCCGGGGCGCTGCTGGCGATGCTGGCCGACACCATGCTGCCGGAGGCGTACGCGGTCGAGGGCGTGCTGACCGGGCCGGTGGTCGTCGCCGGCTTCGCGATCTCGGTCGCGCTCTCCGCGATCTGAGGCGTGCCCGGCGTAGCCTCGCGGGATGCGACTGATCGCCGGTCTGACCCGGCCCACGATGTCCGGCGCCGACGCGATCCGGATCGGCACGCAGACGCTCTCCGCCGAACGGCTGCTCGCCGCGGCCACGGCGGTCGCGGACGACGTGGCGGGCGCGGCGGTCGTCGCGGTGCACGCGACCGCCACCGCGGAGACCGTGGTGGCGATGGTCGGCGCGCTGCTCGGCGGCGCGGCCGTGGTGCCGCTGCCGCCCGACTCGGGCGAGGCGGAGGCGGCGCACATCCTGCGCGACTCCGGCGCCGAGGTGCTGCTCGCCGGCGCCGGGCACCCGCCCGCCGCCCTGCGTACCGTGCCTGTCGATCTGCGGCGCGGCTCCGCCGGCAGCCACCCGGCGCCACCGCCGGAGGCGACCGCGCTGATCATGTACACCAGCGGGACCACCGGGGCGCCGAAGGGCGCGGTGGTCTCGCACCGGGCGGTGGAGGCCGGCCTCGACGCGCTCGCCGACGCCTGGGCCTGGCAGCCGGACGACGTGCTGGTGCACGGGCTGCCCCTGTTCCACGTGCACGGGCTGGTGCTGGGCGTGTTCGGCGCCCTGCGGGTCGGCAGCCGGCTGCATCACACCGGCCGGCCGAACCCCGAGGCGTACGCGGCGGCGGGCGGAAGCCTCTACTTCGGGGTGCCGACGGTCTGGTCCCGGATCTGCGCGCAGCCCGGAGCCGCCGCCCGGCTGTCCGGCGCGCGGCTGCTGGTGTCCGGCAGCGCGGCCCTGCCGGTGCCGGTCTTCGAGCGGATGCGCGACCTCACCGGCCACCTGCCGGTGGAGCGGTACGGCATGACCGAAACCCTGATAACCGTGAGCAACCGGGCGGACGACCCGGATCGCCGGCCCGGTCAGGTCGGCATCCCCGTCGCGGGCGCCGCCACCCGCGTGGTCGACGACGAGGGCCGGGAGGTGCCGGCCGACGGCGAGTCCATCGGCGAGCTGTGGGTGCGCGGCCCGATGCTGTTCGACGGATACCTCGGTCAGCGCGAGGTCACCGCCCGGTCGTTCGCCGACGGCGGCTGGTTCCGCACCGGTGACATCGCCCGCGTCGCGCCGGACGGCCGGCACCGGATCGTCGGCCGCCGCTCGACGGACATGATCAAGAGCGGCGGCTACCGGATCGGCGCGGGCGAGGTCGAGGACGCGCTGCTCGCCCACCCGGGCGTGCGCGAGGCGGCGGTGATCGGCACGCCGCACGACGACCTCGGCGAGCAGGTCACCGCGTACGTGGTGGGTGACGCGGTGAGCGCGGACGAGCTGATCGGCTTCGTCGCGCGCACGCTGTCGGCGCACAAGCGGCCCCGGGAGATCCGCTTCGTGGCGGAACTGCCCCGCAATGCGATGGGCAAGGTCCAGAAGCGGCTGCTCTCCCGGTAGGCCGGCGGCCGCTACTCCTCGTCTTCCTCCGCCTCGGGCTCCTCCTGGGCCTCGGGCTGCGGCTCGGTCATCGCCTCCTGGCGAAGGGCCGGCGCGGGCTCGTCGGCGATCACCGTGCCGTGCCGGCCCGGGCGGGAGTCCTCGGGGTTCTCCAGCTCGCCGCTCACCTGGGGCTGGTCGACCCAGAGCGCCCGCAGCTGGCCCTGCATGAACGAGGTGAGCCGGCCGCGGTACTCGCGGTCGAAGTGCTCCAGCGCCTCGATCTGCTCCTGCAGCGCCTCGCGCTTGTTGCCCAGGCTGCCCACGACGTCGTCGTAGCGCTGCTGCGCCTGCACCCGCAGGTGATCGGAGTTCGCCCGCGCCTCCGCGGCGATGGCGTCGGCCCGCGCCTGCGCGTCCGCGACGATCTTCTCGGCGTGGCGCTGCGCCTCCTCGGCGGCGGCCCGGGCGTCGCGCGCGTTCTGCTCCGAGGCGGCGCGGGCGTCGAAGAGCACCTTGTCCGCCTCGCGGCGCAC
Source organism: Actinoplanes sp. NPDC026623 (assembly GCF_040638275.1). NCBI lineage: Bacteria > Bacillati > Actinomycetota > Actinomycetes > Micromonosporales > Micromonosporaceae > Actinoplanes > Actinoplanes sp. NPDC026623. The sequence continues at coordinate 27,347 of NZ_JBEZXZ010000076.1, forward strand.
GTTGTGCGCGTGGATCTGCGCGTCCCGGGCGATCTGCTCGGCGGCACCCAGCGCGTCCGTGCGTATCTTGTCGGCCTGCTGGTGCGCGGTGGCGACGTGCTCCTCGGCCGTGCGCTGGGCCATCGTGAGCACCTGCAGCGCCTGGTTCGGCAGGCCGGGCACGGAGTTGGTGTTAACCAGCGCGTGCTCCGAGGTGGCCCCGTCGGGCGACGTTCCCAGCATCACTTTCACACGGTCCTTCATCCGGTTGTCAGTCACAGGAGACCTCCGTCGGTGCGGGTCGCCGCGGTGACTTCGTGCCGGCGGGACGGTAGTCCCGGGGCGTTCGGGTGCACCGGCGATGTTGCTGACAGCCCGGCGTCTCCGCCGGGCCCTGGCCACGATCCGCGGCATGTTACCAACCTGAACAGGCGATACGCGAGAGCTGTTCGGGGCCTTCGGAGACAGGTTCGGCCGTTCGTGTCAAGCTCGCCGGTATGCGTGTCTCGGGGGCGGGCGCCCGCCCTAGGGCTTGCGGGCGACCGCGCCGAACTCGTCGACCTCGCGCAGGTCCTCCGGGGCGGCGTGCGCGCGGGGGCGCCAGCGGGCGCACGGGACCAGCCCGGGCTCGACGACCTCCAGCCCGGTGAGGAAGGTCGACAGCTGCTCGGGCGTGCGCAGGTGGTAGGAGAGCGGCGCGTTGGCGTTCCACACCCCGATCGCCTGCTCGAAGGCCTCCTTGTCGAGCACGTTGGTGCCGTCCGCGGTGACCAGGTAGCTGCCGGAGGGCAGGGCGTCGAGGAGGCGCGCCACGATCGACTGGGCCTGCGCAAGCTCGGGGACGTGGCCGAGGATGTTCATCAGGATCAGCCCGACCGGCTGCGAGAGGTCCAGCGTGGTGCGCGCGGCCAGCTTGAGGATCTCGCCGGGCTCGCGCAGGTCGGCGTCGAGGTATTCGGTGGCGCCCTGCGGGGTGCCGGTCAGCAGCGCCCGGGCGTGCGCGAGGACCATCGGATCGTTGTCCACGTAGACGATCCGGGACTCGGGGGCGGCGGCCTGCGCGACCTGGTGGGTGTTGTCCACCGTCGGCAGGCCGGTGCCGATGTCGAGGAACTGCCGGATGCCGCGCTCGGCGGCCAGGAAGGTGACGGCCCGCGTCAGGAAGCCGCGCGAGCTGCGGGCCACCACCTTGATGTCGGGGTAGAGGTCGGCGAACTGGTCACCGACCTGGCGGTCGGACTGGAAGTTGTCCTTGCCGCCGAGCCAGTAGTTCCAGACCCGGGCGGAGTGCGGCACCATCTGGTCGATCTTCGCCACGGCGGCCTGATCGACGTCGTCTGAGCTGTTCATGGGGCCGACTCCTCGTCACCGGGTGCTGCGTCGTACCGAACGGGTACAGACTTTACGGCACCGGGCGCGGCTCCCTACACAGTGGACGGTCTACGGTTCCGGCGCGACGAGGTGGTCGTCGGCCGCGTCCCGGATCGAGATCGCCTCGACCGGGCAGGACTCGGCGGCGTCGACCGCCGCCGGGTCCGGCGCTATCGGCGCCTCGCGCGCCACGGACACGCCGTGCACCAGGGTGAACAGCCCGGGAGCGATGCCCGCGCACATGCCCGAGCCGATGCAGGTGTCCGCGTCGACGCTCAGCCGCCAGGCGGTACCCCGGTCGCTCACCACGTCACCGGAAGGGTGCGCAGTCCCCGGACCAGCAGGCCGGACTTCCAGTCCAGCTCCTTCTCGTCGACCGCGAGCGCGAGGGCGGGCAGGCGGCCGAGCAGCGTCTCGAGCGCGACCTGCAGCTCCATCCGGGCGAGCTGCGCGCCGATGCAGTGGTGCACGCCGTGCCCGAAGCCCAGGTGCGGGTTGGCGCCGCGGGTGAGGTCGAGCGCGTCCGGGTCCTCGAAGACCTCGCCGTCGCGGTTCGCCGACGACACCGCGCCGATCACCGGGTCGCCGGCGCGGATCCGTACGCCGCTCAGCGTCAGGTCCTCGGTGGCGTACCGGGCGAACGCGGACGCCGCGCCGAGCGGCACGTAGCGCAGCAGCTCCTCCACCGCCGCGGGTACCAGCTCGGGGCGTGCCAGCAGCAGCGCGAGCTGCTCGGGGTTGGTGAGCAGCACGTAGACGAAGTTGGAGATCTGGGTGACCGTGGTCTCGTGGCCCGCGGCGAGCAGCCCGGCGGCGAGCTCGACCATCTCCTGCTCGCTGAGCCGGTCGTCGCCGGTGTCGCGGACCCGCACCAGCGCGCCGATCAGGTCGTCGGTCGGCGTCCGGCGCCGCTCCGCGATCAGGCCCGCCATGTACGCGCGCATGTTGCCCAGGTATTCCAGGATCCGCTCGGGCGGCAGCGACGTGGTCGAGACGATCGCCTCGGACCAGGTGCGAAACAGCCCCTGGTCGGTGACGGGCACGCCGAGCAGGCGGCAGATCACCCGCACCGGAAGCGGGGTGGAGAAGGCCTCGACCAGGTCGGCCGGCGGCCCAGCCACGATCATGGCGTCGACGAGCTCGTCGGCGATCTCGACGGTGGCCGGGCGCAGCAGCTCCACCCGGCGCGCGGTGAAGGCCTTGGCGACCAGGCGCCGCAGCCGGCTGTGGTCGGGCGGATCCATCGAGAGGATGCCGGTGCCGATCTGCTGCGGCGTGGTGCGCGGCTCGTCGCGCCCGACGCTGGCGGCGCGGCTGAACCGGGGGTCGCCGAGCACCGTCCTGACGTCGGCGTAGCGGGTGGCGAGCCAGGCCTCCTCGCCGAACGGGAGCCGCACCCGGGTGACCGGCTCCTGCCTGCGCAGGTTGGCGTAGAGGGGGTCGAGGTTCAGCCGGTCGGGATCACTGAACGGATAGGGCCGCGCCGCACCCGGTTGCCTGGTGTCTGTCATCGCCGCACTCCTGCCGGACTCTGAGCAACACAACAGACACGGATAGTAGTGGCATCGGACTCGGCGCAACACCCATCGATCCATATTCGTCGAATAATCGCCCGAAAGTCGACGCCTCGTCCGGGCGATTCGTTATTTAATATGTCTTTTGCCCTGAAGAATGCCACTTAGCATGATCAGATCTGCTTCGAAGGATGGGGTAACCGTGAAGAGTCGGCGCTCGTTGACCGTCGCCATGGCGGCGGTATCGATGTTGTTGTGTACGGCGCCGACGGCTAACGCCGCCTGGAGCCGCCCGGGCACCGCCGCGCATCGGCCGGCGACAATGTGGAGCCACCAGGTGGCCCTGTGGAACATGAACGAGTGGCCCGGCTCCCGGACCATGGCGGACAGCAGCGGCAACCGGCTGACCGGCCGGATCGGCCTCGAGGTCGGCACCGGCACCCAGATCAGCGGCGCGACCGGCTACCGCTTCGACCGGCTGGAGCCCGACTCCCCGCCGACGCACCCCGGGCACCTGGTGACCGTGAGTGACTCATCCGACCTGGACCCGGGCACCCGCGACTTCACGCTGACGGTCCGGCTCCGCACGGTGCACAAGTTCGGCAACATCGTCCAGAAGGGCCAGGCGACGGTCAGCGGCGGCAACTACAAGATGCAGCTTCCCGGCGGCCTGCCGGAATGCCTGTTCCGCGGCTCTACCACCACGCTCCTGGTGCACTCGCCGGTCCGGGTGAACGACGGCCGCTGGCACACGGTGCGCTGCGCCCGTACCGGGTCCGGGCTGGCGATGACGGTGGACGGATCGGTCGTGGCACGCAAGCCCGGCTGGACCGGGACGATCGCGAACTCGTGGCCGCTCACCATCGGCGGCAAGCCGAGCTGCGACCAGATCGAGGTGGGCTGCGACTACTACGCCGGCGACCTCGACTACGTCCAGATCGAGGCCGGCTGACGGACCGCGCGCCCCGGCCGCGCCACCGTCACCCGCCCACCAGCGCGCTGAACGGCACGTCGCCGCCGTCGTGACGGGCCCAGCCGGCCGGCACCGACCGGACCAGCGACCCCGTCACGTGCTCGGGCAGTGTCGACACCACCACCCGCCCGGCCCGGTTGACCACCGTGGCCGGGCGTCCGCATGCCCGCAGCGCCGGCAGCAGCAGCCGCTCGGCCCGGGCCACGTAGACATCCGAGCCCACCACCGCCGCCATCGAGCCATCCGCGCCGCGCACCGGCACGGTGAAGGTCAGCGTGTACGCGTCGGTGCAGAGATAGTCGACGTACGGCCCGGTGACGTGCCGCCGCCCGGTGCGCCGCGGCACCGCCCACCACTCCAGCACGGTGTAGTCGCGGAAGCCGTCGCACGCCGGATCGGACACCACCCGCAGCGGGGCGACCTCCCGGTCCGCGCCGGCGGTCCACCAGGCCAGGTGCCACGGCGCGTCCGCGATCAGCCCGGGATCGGCGACCAGCCCGCAGCCGGCGACCAGCCCGTCGTCGCGGCGCAACTCCGCGACCGCCGCCGGGCGCACCACGCCCAGGTCGGCGAGCACCGGCGCCCGGCCCGCCGGGAGGGCCGCGGCCACCGACTCGGCCAGGACCAGCAGCGGCCCGAAGACCGTGCCGCAGAGCCGCTCGAGCTCGGCGGCGATCGCGCCCGCGGCCAGTGCCGGGGACGGACGCGCGAAGACCTCAGTCATCCACCAACTCCAGCCGCACTCGGACCACCGAGTTGATCGCACGCCCGACGTGGTCCTCTGTCAAGTCCCGCGCCCGCGCCCGGTCGCCGGCCGCGATGGCGTCGACGATCCCGGCGTGGTCGGCCTCGGACCGCTCCCGGCCGTCCTCGGAGGCCATCGCCAGCCACAGCAGCGGCCCGAACTCGGCCTGCAGCCGCAATTCCTCCTGCGTCATCCGGGCGGACTGGGTGGCGGCCGCGACCTCGAGATGGAACTGCGCCTCGGCCCGGCGGGAGCCGCCCGGGTCCATCGCCCGGCGTACGCCGACCTCGCGCAGCCGGGCCAGGTCCTCCTCCGCGGCCCGCTCGGCGGCGAGCGCCGCCGCCGCGCCGGCGATCGCGCGGTAGAAGTCACCGAAGTCGCGGATGTCGACAAGCGACAACTCGGCCAGCCTGGTCCGGACCAGCACCGCGTCCGGGCTCGCGGGCGCGCGCACGAAGCTGCCGCCGCCCCGGCCCCGTCTGGTGGTGACCAGGCCGAGGTCGCGCAGCGTCTGCAGCGACTCCCGGGCGGTGACCGGCGCGACGCCGAGCGCCTCGGCCAGGTCGACCTCGGAGGGCAACTGCTCGCCGTCGCCGAGCACCCCCAGCACGATGGCGTCGCGCAGCCGCCGGGTGACCGCCTCGGCGCGGCCGGGCTGGGTGAGCGGGGCGAAGACCGCACGGTGCGTGGGCGGTACGACCCGGCCCGCCATCGGTGTCCTCCTCGCCGGCATTCAAAGGCTTGTGCTCAGAACTATAAAGCCATAGGTTTTCGCACCAGTAGCCAGAATTCCGGATGGACCCGGGGGCCTGCGTGGACACTGCTCCGGCGATCAAACTGACCGGCCTGCGGAAGACCTTCGGCCCCACCGTCGCGGTCGACGGAGTGGACCTCGAGATCGCCGACGGCGAGTTCTTCGCCATGCTGGGCCCCTCCGGCTCCGGCAAGACCACCGTGCTGCGGATGATCGCCGGCTTCGAGCAGCCCACCGCCGGCACCATCGAGCTCGCCGGCGCCGACGTCACCGCCGCCGCGCCCTTCCAGCGCGACGTGACCACGGTCTTCCAGGACTACGCGCTGTTCCCGCACCTGAGCGTCCGGCAGAACGTCGAGTACGGGCTGGCCGTACGCGGGATCGGCCGGACGGCCCGCCGCGAGCGCGCCGAGCAGGCCCTGGACTCGGTGCGGATGGCCGGGCTCGGCGAGCGCAAGCCCGGGCAGCTCTCCGGCGGGCAGCGCCAGCGGGTCGCCCTGGCCCGCGCGCTCGTGGTGCGGCCGAGGGTCCTGCTGCTGGACGAGCCGCTCGGCGCCCTCGACCTCAAGCTGCGCCAGCAGATGCAGGTCGAGCTCAAGCAGTTGCAGCGCGACGCCGGCATCACCTTCGTCTTCGTCACGCACGACCAGGAGGAGGCGCTCACCATGAGCGACCGGATCGCGGTGTTCAACCACGGCCGGATCGCACAGGTCGGCACCGCCGCGGAGATCTACGAACAGCCGCGGACCGAATTCGTCGCGGGCTTCGTCGGCGCCTCGACGGTCCTCACCGGACAGGCCGCCGTCGACGTCATCGGCCTGGAGGGCACGTTCGTGGTGCGCCCCGAGCGGGTCCGGCTCTCCCCGGCGACGGCCGAGCCGGGGAGGCAGGCGGCGGGCACCATCGCCGAGGTCGTCTACCTCGGCGCGACCACCCGGTACCTGGTCGACCTCGAGTCCGGGCCGCGGATCACCGCGAGCGAGCCCAACACCGGGGCCGACGCCGCCGCGGCCGGGCAGCGCCGCGGCGAGCAGGTCCTCGTCAGTATCCGACCCGGCGACGTCGTCGCCCTGCAGGCACCTGCCCCACCCCGCTGACCACCCCCGTCGGAAGGGCCCGATCATGCGCCACGAGAGGTTTCTGATCAGGGGTACGGCCCTGATCGCCGTCACCCTGCTCGCCGCGGCCTGCGGCACGTCGTCCGGGGACAGCGACGGCGCTCCGGCGCCGGGCGCGTCCGGCTTCACCCCACCGAAGATCCCCCAGCTCGAGCAGCTCGGCACCGGCGAGGGCGCCGTCTCGATCCTGGCCTGGCCCGGGTACGCGGAGAACGGCGGCAACGATCCCGCCGTCGACTGGGTGACGCCGTTCGAGAAGGAGACCGGCTGCAAGGCCACGGTGAAGACGTTCGGCACCTCCGACGAGGCGGTGACCCTGATGAAGGCCGGCGACTACGACGTGGTGTCGGCGTCCGGCGACGCGTCGCTGCGGCTGATCGCCGCCGGCGACGTCGCCCCGGTCAACACCACCCTGGTGCCCAACTACCCGGACGTCGTCGACTTCCTCAAGGACAAGGCCTGGAACTCGGTCGGCGGCCAGATGTACGGCGTGCCGCATGGCTGGGGCGCCAACCTGCTCATGTACCGCACCGACAAGGTGAACCCGGCGCCGGCGTCCTGGTCCTCCGTGTTCACCGACGCCGCCAGGTACGCGGGCAAGGTCACCGCGTACGACTCGCCGATCTACATCGCCGACGCGGCGCTGTTCCTGATGAACACCAAGCCGGAACTGGGCATCAAGAACCCGTACGCGCTGGACGAGAAGCAGTTGGCGGCGGCCGTGGAGCTGCTGAAGGCGCAGAAGGCCAACGTCAGCGAGTACTGGTCGGACTACCTCAAGGAGGTGCAGTCCTTCAAGAGCGGCAACTCCGTCATCGGCACGACGTGGCAGGTCATCGTCAACACCGCCACCGCCGAGAAGGCGCCGGTGAAGGCGGTGCTGCCCGCCGAGGGCTCGACCGGGTGGTCCGACACGTGGATGGTCGCGGCCGCGAGCAAGCACCCGAACTGCGCGTACAAGTGGCTGAACTGGATCATCAGCCCGACGGCCAACGCCCAGGTCGCGGAGTACTTCGGCGAGGCGCCGGCGAACCGCAAGGCCTGCGAGCACACCGTCGACAAGTCGCACTGCGCGACCTACCACGCCGACGACGCCGCGTACGCGCAGAAGATCTGGTATTGGAGCACCCCGATCCCCCAGTGCCTGGACGGCCGCACCGGCACGCGGTGCACCGACTACGCGGCCTGGACCCGGGCCTGGACCGAGATCAAGGGCTAGGCGCGGGTGACCGGCACCGTCGCGCTGCCGCCGGACGGCCCGCGCAGGCGGCTCTCGGCGCGGCTCACCCGCTCGCCGCGCGGGCGGCTGGCGCTGCTGCTGGCCGCGCCGCTGCTCTGGCTCGGGCTCGCCTACCTGGGCGCCCTGGCGGCGTTGCTGGTCACCGCGCTGTGGACGACAAACACGTTCACCGGCGACATCGAACGCGTCTGGACCCTCGACAACCTCCGCATCGTGGTGACCGACTCGGTGTACCGGTCGGTCACCCTGCGGACCGTCGGGGTGGCGGCGCTGGTCACGGTGATCGACGCCGTGCTGGCCGCGCCGGTGGCGTTCTTCATGGCCAAGGTCGCCACGCCACGCTGGCAGCCGATGCTGGTCGCCGGGATCCTGCTCCCGCTCTGGGCGTCCTACCTGGTCAAGGCGTACGCGTGGCGCAGCATGTTCGGCGGCGGCGGGCTGATCGACTGGGCCGGGGCGCCGTTCGGCCTGGGCTCCCCCGGCTACGGCCTGACCGCCACCGTGTGCACCCTGGCGTACCTGTGGTTCCCCTACATGGTCCTGCCGATCTTCGCCGGCCTCGAACGGCTGCCGAACTCCCTGCTGGAGGCGGCCGGCGACCTGGGCGCGCGGCCGGGCCGGACGCTGCGCACGGTGGTGCTCCCGCTCGCCTTTCCCGCGGTGGTCGCCGGCTCGATCTTCACATTCTCGCTGTCCCTCGGCGACTACGTGGCGGTCGAGATCGTCGGCGGCACCAAGCAGTTCCTGGGCAACCTCGTCTACGACAACATCGGCGCGGCCAACAACCAGCCCCTCGCCGCGGCCGTCGGCCTCGTGCCCGTGGTGGTCATGATCGTGTATCTGTTCCTGTCCCGGCGGGCCGGCGCCCTGGAGAACCTCTGATGTACCTGACCCGCGGCACCCGGATCGCGCTGCGCACCGCCACGGGCGTCATCCTGGCGCTCGCGTACGTGCCGCTGATCGTGGTCGTCGTCAACTCGTTCAACTCCGACCGCGCGTTCGGCTGGCCGCCGGCCGGCTTCACCCTGCAATGGTGGCAACGGGCCGCGCACAACGCCGGGCTGCTGGAGGCGCTGCGCACCTCGGTGGTGGTGGGCCTGCTGTCCACGGCGGTCGCCCTGATCCTGGGCACCCTCGCCGCGATGTCGCTGCAGCGCCACCGCTTCTTCGGCCGCGAGGCGGTGTCGCTGCTGGTGATCCTGCCGATCGCGCTGCCCGGCATCGTCACCGGCATCGCCCTGAACAACGCCTTCCGCACCGTCCTGGGCGTGCCGCTGTCGATGATGACCCTGGTGGTGGCCCACGCGACGTTCTGCGTCGTGGTGGTCTTCAACAACGTGATCGCCCGCCTGCGCCGCCTCGGCGGCGACCTCGAGGAGGCCTCGATGGACCTCGGCGCGGACGGCTTCACCACCTTCTGGCGGGTCACGTTCCCGCTGATGCGCACGGCGCTGCTGGCCGGCGGGCTGCTGGCGTTCGCGCTGAGCTTCGACGAGATCATCGTGACCCGCTTCACCGCGAGCCAGTCGACGACGACGCTGCCGATCTGGATCATGGACAACCTGTTCCGCCCGAACCAGGCCCCGATCGTCAACGTGGTGGCGACGGCCCTGGTGATCCTCTCGATCATCCCGATAGCCATCGCCCAGCGCCTGTCCGGCGACCCCTCCGGCGGCCGCGTCTAGATTCTGTCCCGCGTAGCGGAATGGATCTGCGGGGCCGGCAGGACTCGCCGCGCTTTACCGGCGGCATGACAGGTCGCTGCGGCGCAGCTCGGCGGTTTGCTTGTCGCCGGCCCGGACGCCTATTTCGACGCACGTGACGCCGCGCCGGAATTGCCGCCCGGCCCGGTATCGCCGAAATAAAGGTTGGCATGATCATTCACGGGCGTTTCGGGGCGGGGTGCGGGAGAATTCTTCGGTGGGACAGTTGTCATTGTTCGGCAGGTCGGAATCGGCGGCGATGCGGGACCGGACCGCGCGGCGGAACTTTTCAGCCGCCGCTGATGAATTTCGTCGTGAGCACGAGCGTCATCGCCGGTGGGGTCTTCAGCAACGCCACGGCGAGAAGCTTCGCCGTAACCGCATGAGCCGCTCCGCAGCCCTGGCAGCGGCGGCCGCCGAGAGCGCGCCGGCATACCCCACCGCGTCGCCTCCTGCGCCACGAGTGCCCGCCGCACCG